>JBAXYP010000127.1:0-5607 GCA_041670725.1 Sphaerochaetaceae bacterium | reverse complement strand
CTACAGTCAGCACCCTGTGTGACTCCTCCTTCGCGATGATCTTCGGCCAGAAATAACTGTTCCATCCTGAAGTGAAGGTCACCAGTGTAACGGTGAAGAGTGTAGATCGGCACATGGGGACGAGTATTCGGGTAATGATGCCTACTTTCCCCACTCCATCAATCCTCGCCGCATCAATGTAACTGTCATCAATGGACATGAACGTCTGACGAAGCATGAAAATGTAATATGGGCTCACCGCTTCGGGAAGGATCAAGCCAAGATACGTATCGGTGAGATGCCAATGGGCGAACATCACGTAGATCGGAATGAACGTTACTTGCAAAGGAATCATCAGCGCTCCGAGGACAACCATGAACAACGCATTCTTTCCCTTGAACTGCCCTTTGGAAAACCCATAGGCGGCAAACACCCCAGTGATGATCTGGCAAACCAAGATGCCCGCGGTCATGATGACGGTGTTCACGTAATACTTCGCAAATTTCACCTTATGCATTACGTTGGCATAGTTTTCAAAATGAAATTCCTTCGGCCAGAACGTCGGTTGTAAAAGCAACACTTCCTCCTGACTTTTCACTGACGTGATCAACATCCAGTAAATAGGAAAGAATGCGACCACGGTCACCGCTATGGCCAGTACCCACTGCAAGACACTGATGGCCCGCCGGTTTCTGATAGCCCGCTCGTTCCGTTCCGTAATGGCTCTTTCTTCAGTTCGCATCACGCACCCCCCCTTACGTATCGTAATTGACTCTGCCGTTGGAGAGCTTCATGGTCGAAGCAGTAATGACCAGCAACAGTATGAAGAAGGCAAGCGCCATCACAGAAGCCCTGTCCATGCGAAAATCCTCCATCGCATAAGAATAAATTTGATAGACGAACACTTCGGTCGACCGGTTTGGGCCGCCACCGGTCATGACATCGACACTCTGGAACACTTTCATCGATGAAATGAACGTCGTAACGAAGAGAAACAACGTAGTTGGACTGAGCATAGGAAGAGTAATACCCCTCAGTTTCGTCCAATAGGATGCACCATCAAGGTCAGCCGCCTCGTAATAATCTTTGGGGATGCTCCTAATGGCGGCAAGATACACGATCATTCCATACCCTATTGCACGCCACCCAGTCAGCATCAGAATAGAAATCATCGCTGTACTTGATTGTCCAAGCCAATCAACACGCCTGCCCCCTAGTCGCGTGATGAAATAGTTCAGGACGCCGTTGTCGGTATTCAAAATCCACAGGAAAATGACTGCAGCAGAGCTCATCGCCACATATTTGGGCATGAACACAATGGCACGGAGAGCAGAGAACCCCTTGTGCATCGTGTTAAAAATCAACGCAAGGACCAATCCCCCAAAAAGAGTAATCGTCAGTTCACCTGCAGAATACAGAAAGGTGACCTTCAACGAATTCACCAGATATTTCCTGCCAGAACCGGTAAACAACCATTTCCAATTCTTCAACCCGACATAGTCGTAGTGGTCGTTGAGCAAATTCCAATTGGTGAAACTGATCTGGATTAACTTCAGAATGGGGAAATAGGTGAACATCAGAATCAGGATCAACGCGGGTATGGTACACCCGAAATCCTGAAGATGGTCCAACGTACGTGGCTTGATGCCTTTCTTAGTCATGAAAAACGTCCTCCTTGACAAGAAAAACGAAGAGGACACCCGGAGGGGTGCCCTCTGTCCCGAGTCTGAACACTAATCCTCGAGAACTTCGTTGATCTCTTCCGTCATCTGGGGAATGCCGGTATCGATATCCTTCCCGTTGTTGTAGAACTCGGAAAGGTAATTCATCCAAATCTTTGCGAGCTGGTTCCAGTTCTTGTTTTGTATACGAGGGTAAATATTGTCCAGATTATCAAAAATCGCTTTGAAAGCAGGCTTCTTTGCCAGAAAATCCTTTCCCTCCTGCGTCTCAAGAACCGACTTACGAGTTGGCATGTATCCGGTCCCTTCCGCCCATTTCATATTTACTTCCTTGCTGCACAGATACGACAAGAACTGCCATGCGGCATTCTTCGTCTGCTGATCATTCTTTGCAGGAATGAGAAGGACACACCCCCCGATCTCCTGCTTCTTGGTATCCGTAGCCGGCAACCATGCCATCCCTACTTCAAAATTCTTGCACAGATTGACATAGGTATTATATAGACTGCTGGTATGGATTACGGAGAACGCCTTCTGATCGATAAAAGTCTGCCTCATGATGGAAGAACCATCTTTTCCAACAGCGAAGTAAGCATAACCTTTCTTGATCCAATCCCCAATCTCTTTGGTCGTTTCAATGGAGGCTTTTCCTCCAAAATCAGTGGAGATACCGTCGGGATTAATGATGTTCACGCCATTGTTCAAGAAGAACGTCTCAAAATACCATTGATCCCACCCCGGGACGATCGTCCCCCATACTTTGGTCGATCCATCAGCATTAAACTCAGTGACTTTGCTGAGAAACTCGTTCATATCCTTGAACTTGGTCGGAATTTCAATCCCCTTCGCCTTGGCCATATCCTTGTTGTAGTACATGATCTGCGTCGAAATAAGGAATGGCAGGGAAACCTGTTTCCCTTCATAAGCGGAGGCCTTGATCATTCCTTCTCCGAAATCGTTAATATCAAAACCGGTCGCCTGAATGTACGGATTGAGATCCTCGCATAAACCGGAAGCGCCGTATTGGGCCACATACGGAGTATTGGCGACAACAAGTGCGGGAAGTCCCGTTCCCGCAACTTGCGCGGCAACGAGAGTCTCGTTGACGGTCGCATAGTTACCAATGTATTCGGCTTTCACCTTGATCTTGTCCTGACTGTTATTGAAATCATTGACAATCTCGTCGACGAGATCAGAATACTGGTTTTCCAACGCATGCCACCATGTGATTTCAATAGGCTTCGTAACTTCGTACTTCGACGCGTCTACTTTTGGGATCTCCTGTTGTTTTACAGGCGCTTCCTTGGTACCTCCCGCAAACATACCCGAAACGCAAAGCGAAACCACCAAGAGGGCGCAAAAGACCCTTTCCCCTCGTTTTTTCATTTTTTCCTCCTAGAAATTCAGCAATATTAAGCAAACAAATAAAACACAAACCTCGATTCTAAGTATGAGACTAAAGCATAATTTGTCTATTGTCAAATTTTTCTTTTATTATATTGCATTATATGATAAAATTTGCTTAATAATTAAACCATGAAACACAAGAATACTACATTACGCAATATAGCAGATACAGTAGGCTGTTCCGTTGCAACGGTCTCTATGATTCTCGCGGGAAAACAAATGTCCCGTTTTTCTCAAGAAACAATTCGGGCTGTCTATGCAACAACGAAGACGCTCGGATACGAAAAAAACTCCGGGCATACGAACCAAGGCGTCGTAGTGATCGTCTGCCCTTCGGTTATCAATCCATACTATGCCACATTACTCCAGGGGATGGAGGCAGATGCCGAAGCAAACGGATATACTACTGTCATTTACACCACTTACTGGTCAACGGAAAGAGAACGAAAACTCCTTTCCTCAAGCATGAACCCGATTATCAGAGGTATCATTTTCGCCATGGCCCCCCAACAACCGGAACTCGTCAGGGAAATCGCCAAGAAGATCCCCGTGGTGGCCGTTTGCGACAAGCAAAGCCATTATGGTCTGGACGCGGTAGAAGTAGACAATTTTGACGCAGGCTATCAGATCGGATCATATCTCATTTCTCTCGGGCACCGACACGTTTGCTATCTCTCCACATCTCTGAATACCCAACATAGCTCCCGCGTATTGCGATATCATGGATTGCTGGAAAGCTTCAAAACGCTCCAGCCAACGGGAACCGTCTCGCTGCTTACCCACGAGGTGGAATCAGCCAATGAACTGGCCACCGTCGAAATCGAATATCAAGTGGGGAGAAGCCTTGCGAAACGATGCCTCGCTACATACCCGGATATAACTGCAATGATCGCCATCAACGACATGATCGCCTATGGCATCATCGACGAAACGATTTCGGAAGGGTTCAGAATCCCCCAAGACTATAGCGTCTGCGGATTCGACAATATCTATCCTTCCCAATTTCATGGCGTCTCCCTCACCACGATCGACCACCATATCAACCGGCGAGGACGCAGCGCCTTCTCCCTGATGCGAGCGAAACTAGAGCACAAACAGGAAGCATCCTCCGTAACGCATGTGGAATTCACCAACGTATTGGTGATACGCTCTACGACGAATTCGCCTAGGATGTGAGATAGGAACGGAATACCGGTTGAAAAAGATAAGAAGAGATGAACAATGCAACGGCGATCCACAACGGCGAGAGATAGGGAAAACGAAAGGAAATCCATCCGAACACGCCATAAACGACGAAGACAAGAAGCGTAACCATGATATGTTGCATCCCCATCACTACCGCATCTCTGAGAATCTTCGGTACCGAAAGCTTGAAACATGCGAGAAGGGGAAATGCATAGCAGAACAATACTACAAACAGAAAACAAAGGCAGGTAACCAGCGCAAAAATCAAAATCTGGAAGACAGATGGCCATGCAAAACGGAACAACGCGTAATAATCGAGAAAAAAGAATGCGCATCCCGCCAGAAACAGCAACCAGAGGATTGTAGCCTGCCGGAAATTCGTCTTGAATGCTCGGAAAAACGAACGGAACGGATATCCTTCCGTGTCATCTACTTGTTTCAACGTGAACGAGAACAGTGCGACCGTTGACGCACCAATCGTCACGAACGGCAAAGAACACAACAACCAACACAATGAGAGGAAAAACAAATTAGTGAGTTTTTCCATAAGCAACCAGAATTTGTTCTGGGGATCAAACAAGCCCTTCCACATTGGCACTTTTCCTCCTTGTAACTATATTATAAAGGACAAACATCCTATGAAAACACCCCACCTCCCATGGAAATGGATCATCCCTATCGTTCTTGTCTCCATCATCATCGCTGACGCATTCGTCCAGAAACATATGGATATCGTCCTGCAAGGTTTTTTCTGTAACGACGAGAACAACTATTTTCCCGCAAGTAATATGGAAAAAGCGTACGAAGCATATCTTGGTCTGGGCAAATGGCAACGGGTTCATTTTGAAGACGACTTGTTCGTGGAAATCGGGTCAAGAAAAGATTACACGACGGCCAGCGCCAGCAAAATCGTTGCATATGCCGCGGCAAAGGAACTTGATTTTCTTGTCGTCCCGGAACATCTTGTCTCTCATTATGCCAATGCATTCACACTGGTGGACCTATCGACGCTTACAAGTCAAAAACTCTCTCTTTTCCTTTCCGGGACGGACAGGAAGCCACGGTGTCTGCTTGATTTGGGAGAAAGCAGATACTTGAAGGGGAAAACCACTACTGAGTCATATTTTCTGATGGTTCCGGAAACTTCTCGCCGCAAAGAAGCGGTCAGACAGTTTCTCACCTATGTGTTCAGCGAAGATATGAAGCGATCTCTCCCAAATCGGTGAAAATCCCATCGGGTTTGGTTCGGGAGGCACGCACCGTCCCCATGTCAGATTCACCGGAGAGTACGAGAAGCCCGATCGCCCCGTTGTCCACTCCGGTAGCCACGTCCGTGTAAATCCTGTCCCCGACG
>JBAXYP010000126.1:0-5666 GCA_041670725.1 Sphaerochaetaceae bacterium | reverse complement strand
GGATAGGAAAAGATTTGACGGTACGCTTCAATATTGACCCCGCGGGGTACGATGAACACTTCTCCATTGACGATCGCCTCGGAAGAGGAAAGCGACGCTGCGATGATGTACAGAAAAGGAACCAGACAAACAAGCAGGATAACGAACATCAGAATATCAATGAATGTGTAGTATGCGATGGCTTGTGGTGTTTTGTACGTCTTCATGACAACCTCAATAAATACTATCCCCGGTGAGTTTGCGGGACAATGCATTGGAAGATGCGACGAGAATGATACCGATCACCCCGGTAAACAAACCGATGGCGGTCGCGTAGGAATAATTCTGATTGGCGAGACCGGTACGATAGACCAACGTGTCCAAAATGTCCGACACGCCGCTGTTCGCCGGCGTATACATCAGCAATACTTTCTCGAACCCCAACGAAAGCAAACGCCCGACGTTCATGATGAGCATAATCATGATGGTCGGCAAGATGGACGGTATCGTGACGTACCAGATCTGCTGCCAATGACCGGCACCGTCAATGGTTGCCGCCTCATACAATTCCTGAGGGATTGCCGTAATGGCGGCAAGATAGATGATAGCGGTCCAACCGGTGTATTGCCATGTATCCAAAAGGACATAGATCCTCCGAAAATACCGGGGATCGTTCATATAGTAGATCGGTTCGTTGCCGGAAAGGGACGAGAGGAAATGGTTTATCACGCCACTGGAGGGGGAAAGCAAATCACTGATGATGGCGATGACAACCACAGTGGAGACAAACCGTGGCATGTAGGAGACGGTCTGTACCAATTTTTTGTAACGAAAATTCCGTACCTCGTTGAGCAAAATGGCAAAGAGAATCGGAATGGGGAAATTAATCGCAAGATTCAACAGGGAAAGCAATAATGTATTTCGGAAAGCGGACCAAAATGCGGGATCCTGAAAGAAACGTCGGAAATACCGGAGCCCGACCCATTCGGTCCCCCACGGCCCCATGCCGGGACGATACCGACGAAACGCCAGTACGTTCCCAAACATGGGCAAATATTTGAAAACAATGAAATAGATGAGCGGAAGCGCCATCATTGCATACAAAGGCCAGTATCGCTGGAGATACAATTTCCAATTCGTCTTACGGCGGTTCCGCGTCATGCTTCATTCACGGATCCCCTTTCGGGGATCCCTCCTTTCTACATATTCTTGTTATACAGATCGAGCATCTTCTCGATACCGAGCTTCTTCATTTCGGAGACGTATGCATCCCAATCCTTGTCGATGGATTTCGCTCCTGTCAGGAATGCGTCGTTCCAGCGCTCCCAAGCATCGGCAAGCGGAGTCTGGTACGAACCGGCGGTCTCTGCATCAAGATCATTGAACTTCGGACGAGGAGGCAACTCTTGAATGACATCGCCCATTTTCTCAACTTCGGCGTTGATGGCCGCATAGTTTTCGTCGTACTTGGTCATCTCGCGCTTGTTGACCCATACCATCTGGGTCACATCGGAACCACAGCCGAAATCCTGTTGCAGGGCTTTGTAGATGCCTCTGGGATCGTTGGCGTATTTGTCGACGAACTTGACCTTGCCGTTCTCCATCGTATACGTCATCCCTTCGACGCCCAAACACCACAGTTTGGCGCTGTCTTCCGAGAAAAACATTTGGTCGACGGCACGGACGATTCGTTCGAAATCAGGTCGTTTCGCGGTTTGCGCCGGGAAAACGATTCCTGCGCCGGTTTTTGCCTTCGGTTGGTTATGGGCTCCGGCAGGACCGGCCAGTGACGGATACATCTGCAACTTGAATCCATCGATGGTGCTCGCTGCGGTTACGCCGCCGATCTGATCGTAATAGGCCCACGTCGCCATGGCTTTTCCCGTAGCCATCTTCTGCGACCATTTGGTTCCATCGATCGGATCAGCCATTTCGGGGTCGAGCAGACCTTCCGCGTACAGCTTGTGGAAGTAAGTGATGTACTGCTTGTACTGTTCGGAAATCGCACCGGCGAAGTACTGCTTCTTTCCATAGTCCCAGGAAAGGACATATGAACCAGTGGAAGAATTCTTGCCAAGGGAGATACCGAACGACGGCATGGTGAAGCGGTACAATACCCTGGGACCGGCCAAAATGGTCAGTGGATAGGAATCCGGGCTATGTTGCTTGAACACCTTCAGTACATTGTAGAACTCATCAAAGGTCTTCGGGGCCTTCAGTCCGTACTTTTCCAAAAGATCCTCACGAATGATGATGCCGCCATCATAGAAGGGAACATCAAACAGAGCGGGAAGATTGTATCGCTTCCCATCGGAAAGCTCCAAGTTAGCCACCGTGTCTTCAAGGCCGAACTCCTTTACCCGTGCGTTGAAATTCGGCGTCCACTGGGAATAATCGGAGATCGGGACGATCGCCCCGTTAAGGGCAAGCGATGCGTTCTCGCCGGTGATGGACTGGTAGAGGATCACATCCGGAGCGTTGGAACCGGTATTCAAGGCAAGGGAAACCTTCGTCTGGTAATCGGCGATTGGGATGACTTCCCACTCAATCTGGGCATTCGCGCGCTTCTGGGCCTCCTGAACGGTGAGCCAATCACTCTTGAACGGCAGCGTCGCGTTGTCCGAATAAAACATCGAAATCTTCAACGGTCCCTCGGATTCCGATGTACTGCCCGACGTCTCCTTCGCCCCCTGTGCAAACAAGGATCCGACGAGTGCCACACACAACAACAGGACAAACACTCTTTTCTTCATAGACTCTCCTTCTTTCGTTCTTCACTAGGCCAAATCTTGGCCATTACATATCTTCCGCCAAATGCTTCGGAGGATAAGACGAAAACAATTTCCCAATGCTCTCGTCCCGGGCAAGCAACCGGTCCGCTTCCTCGGCTCTTATCTGCAGGGCGACCATCACGATTGCCTTGCGGGTATCCGCTCCGCTCTCCTGAAACGCATCCTTCGCCGTTTCTTCCGTACATCCGGTGATTTCCTCAATCATCCTGATGGAACGAGCGACCAGTTTCGAGTTCACAGGCTTCAGGTCGACCATCAGATTGTTGTACACTTTCCCCAAACGAATCATCGCCGTCGTGGTGATCATGTTGAGCACAAGTTTCTGTGCGGTCCCGCTCTTCATCCGCGTCGACCCGGTGATGATCTCCGGCCCCACCGGCAAATAAATCCGCATCGAAGGCTCCAGCAAGTCAAATACGGGTGTCACTTTGTTGCAACTGATGGCACTGACCACGCACCCCAACGTCTTGGCGTATTTCAACGCTTCGACCACAAACGGAGCTCCGCCGTTAGCCGTAATGCCGATCAATACGTCCGCGCTCTCCAGGCGATGAGCTTTGCATGCCTCAATGCCGGCGTCGCCGTCATCCTCCGCCCCTTCAATGGATCGCGTCAACGCCGCCTCTCCTCCAGCGATGATTCCCTGAACCATCTCGGGAGAGACTCCGTATGTCGGAGGGCACTCCGACGCATCAAGCACACCCAACCTACCCGATGTCCCTGCACCAACGTAAAACAGCCTGCCACCGCTACGGAATGCGGCGACCACTTTGTCGGTGACCGCCGTGATCGCATCTATCGCCGTTTCCACCGCATACGGAACCTTTTTGTCCTCGGCATTGATGATCTGGAGAATCTCTCGTGTTGGTTTGCGATCAATCCCCACTGACGCAGGATTTCGCATTTCGGTCGTAGCAACTTTGTCCATCGTCTTTATTGTCCCATCATTTTCCCGTTCTGACAATAAAATTTTTTATGTATTTGCGGTGTTATTTGATAATTATTTTCATATCTGAATTTTTCCCAATACAACCGGGTGTGAGGCCCCCGTGGCGGATGGAAGAGAATTCTGATGTCCGCACACGCATTCATTGGCGAGAATCGCAAACGCCACGGCCTCCTTGCTGTCGCTGTTGTATCCGGCATCCTCCCCACGCATCACGTCCACTCCTGGAAGCATTTTCCCGAGAATGCCAAGCAACGTCCTGTTGTGACTTCCTCCTCCCCCAACGATCAAATTGTCTATATGATAACCCGCTACCGCGCGCCGGATTGCTTCGGCGGTGAACCATGTCGCGCTATACAGGACATCCTCCGCCTTTGCGTGGACTTTATCCGCAACTGCAAGGATCTCTTGGACAAACCGCTGTCCGTACCGTTCCCTTCCCGTTGTTTTGGGTATGGGAAGCGATAAATACGGATCGGAAAGGAAAAAGGCCTGAAGAGCGGGAAGAAGCTTGCCTTTCGCGGCCATCGCACCGCCATCGTCATATCGGGCCCTTCCCTTCGTGTACCAAAAAACCAATGCGTCGATCACCATATTTCCCGGACCGGTATCGAACGCAATGACTTCGTTTGGAGTGCAACCCTTCGGCAGGATGGTGACGTTCCCGATCCCCCCGATATTTTGGAACGCCGTCGTTTTGCACTCATTGCGGTACAAAAGGTACTCGGTGTAAGGGACGAGCGGGGCTCCCATGCCCCCTGCGGCGAAATCCCTTACCCTGAAATCACTGACCACAGGACAGGAGAACGTCTCGGCAAGACGGGAAACATCTCCGATCTGCATCGTTCCACGAATCCCTCTGCCAAGATACGGCTCGTCCATCGGGATATGGTAAACCGTATGCCCATGGCTGCCGATCAAATCAATGTCGTGCGTTTCCACGCCCGCCTTCCGGCACAAGGCCACGCATGCCTCGGAGAACAAATCACCGAGAAGGAAGGCCATCAACGTAAGTTCGTGACTGCCGCCCTCCTCTCCTTTGGCAAGCGCCAACAAACGGTTCCGTACCGCATCGTCGTAGGGTTCGGTGAAAAAGAACATTTCTTTCGCGGAAAGTCCCGTACCGCTACCCCGAATTTGCACCAGCGCGCAATCAATACCATCACAGCTCGTACCGCTCATAATCCCGATGCAAAGCCGTTCCTTCTTTTCAGAAAGCGGGACAAGAGATTGAATCATTCGCTTTCCTTGAGCCTAAGGAAATCCTTGTAGATTCCCGGCGTGGAGCCTTGAATAACGATCGCACCGACGCATTTCTCATAAAATGCCGTAGGACCGGCAGCCCCGATGATCGCGTATCCGTACCCTTCGTCCCTCATGGCGTACAAACAGGCAAGGAGCAGCGCCTTTCCGATGCCCTTCCCTTGCTCGCTGTCCACCACTCGCGTCGGTCCGAAGAAATCGGGAGCCGTCGCGTCATAACAGGCATATCCAACGATCCCTCCATCCTTTATGGCAAGAAATATCGTTGTTCCTTTGCTCTTGAAGGAACAATCCGCCTCCCCCGCCGCATAGGCTCCCGAATGCGTTTTCACCCATGCAACGACTTGCAACCTATCGGGAGGCAACGCTTTCTGGATTCTTACCCCCATAGCTTCCATTTTCTTTCGTTCAGGTTCCCATGGCGGAAGATCATAGAGTTTCACCAACATATCGATTCCCATTTTTTACTCCTCCAACGCCACAGGCATGTGGCTCCCCATATTGTTCCCGCAATAAATACCGGCAAGCGCCGCGAAAATCCGTTCGGAATACTCCCATGCCGCAATGGTACACGAAGCCTTTTGACGCAACCGGCTCTCCAAATCGTATGGATTGCGCAACGCCGTGACGACAAGCGGGACTCCCGCCTCCAAAAGCCCATACGCCAGATCCAACTGATTTCTATG
>JBAXYP010000125.1:0-5683 GCA_041670725.1 Sphaerochaetaceae bacterium | reverse complement strand
CAGCGAAGACGAGGGTATCCTGTACATCGGATGCGCCGGCGGCAAGGAAGTGGAAGGCACGCTTGATTGCAACATGGAAACTATCCCGTTGGACTGGAACGCCTATCAATTGGATATTGAAGGGCTCCTTGGAGGACATAGCGGCGGAGAGATCCACAAACAACGAGCGAACGCCATCAAACTCGCATCCCGCCTGCTCATCGAATTGAAACACTTGATGATCTTCTTTGCGGAAGGGGGAACAAAACGAAATGTCATCCCCTCTGCCTGTACCATTAAATTTGCCGTTCCGGAGGAAGAGGAATCCGCATTGATCAAACAGTCTGAGAACATGAGGCAGGCATTCAGGGAAGAATATAAACTTACCGATCCGAACATCTCTCTTCGTCTGAAGAAAACGGAGCGGCCGAGGATGGCGGCATCGACAAAGACTTCCAAACAGTTTGTCCGGGCACTGTTCCTCGCTCCGCATGGAGTGTACTCCTATGAAACGAGCGACGAACTGAAAGGAATCGTCGAGACAAGTAGCAATCTTGCCATCGTTTCGACCAACGAAAAACAATTCAAGGTGGTCACCAGCCACCGTTCTTCCGTGCTTTCCCGCAGAGATCTCGTAGCGAAAATGTGCGGGGAAGCGCTCCTGACCGCAGGGATGCAGGTAACCTACACGGGAGATTATCCGGCATGGCGTCCAGATCCATCCTCACCGCTTGCCCGTTTCTGCGCCAAGGCATACAAGGAATACACCGGCAATGACATGAAGATCACGGCAATCCACGCAGGATTGGAATGCGGATTGATCAACAGTACGGTCAAAGGTATGGACAGTGTGTCATTCGGCCCGCAAATGCATGACATCCATTCAGTTGACGAACATTTGTCCATCCCCTCGTCCGAGCGGTGTGACGGATTTGTCAAACACCTGCTTTCCATCATCGAATGAAACGGCCAGTCATCGGAATCGCGGGAGTGTTCGAAAACGCCTCCGACGATTCCCCGTTTCATGCGTGGAAACGAATTTTCACGAGTCAGGCGTACACGATCTCGGTGGAGAGGGGTGGCGGGATTCCCGTCATGCTTCCTTCGCTGGAAGATCCGTCGCTGATCCTTGAACACCTCTCACTGGTAGACGGAGTCCTGTTCCAAGGAGGCAGGGACATCGACCCATCCATATATGGAGAGAAGAAATCTCCGCTCTGTGGTGTGACGAACAAAAACGAGGATCTGTATCAGGTGGAATTGTTACGGCAGGCAAGAAAGGCAGGAAAACCAATTCTCGGTATCTGCAAAGGTTTTCAAGTGATAAACGTGGGGTTCGGAGGGACGCTCTTTCAGGATCTCACCCTTTTTTCGGAGGGAAGCCTACGCCACAACCACTACGAGGACGCCACACACCCCTGCCACGAGATATACGTAAAACCAGCTTCATTGCTATGGGATGTCTTTCATCGGGAAACGATGGAGGTGAACAGCCTTCATCACCAGATTCTCCATAGGATCGGAGCGGGCCTCTCGGTAATCGCACGTGCCACCGATGGAGCCCCGGAGGCAATCCAAGCGAACGAAGGGCCGTTTCTTCTTGCCGTCCAATGGCATCCGGAAGCGATGATGATGGCGAATAACGACATGGAGCCGCTTTTCACAGCGTTCACCGCCGCTTCCGCGAATGCATAAACGTCAGCCGATGGCGATATCGTGTGCCAGTCGCTTGGCCATTTCGAAGGCTTTCTTTCTGTCCTCTTCGGTTGGATAACCCTGATATTCGACGTTTCCGTAGCAATCGAGCTTCATCGACGCGACAAACTCATCAAACTGCTTCTGGGCGCCACCTGACCAACCGAACGAACCGAAACGCATGATTTTCCGTCCGTTGACGTGGCTACGATCCAATATGTCGAGAACGGCGTACATGGGAGGAAACATCTTGTATTCATACGTCGGCATGCCTAAGATCAACCCTTCCGACCTCCATGCTTTCTCCAACACGAACGACGCATGGGTCTGGGGAACCTGGAACACATCGAGCTTGACGCCCTCACTCTCCACCGCCTTGGAAATCGTCTCCACCAATGCCTGAGTGTTGCCGTACATGCTCGACCATACCAGCGTGATTTCCTTCTCGCGAGAACCTATGGCATATTCCGCCAACCTTCGATAGGTCGCGATGGCTCGGTCATGATCCTCACTCCATACCACCCCGTGGCTCGGCGCCACCATCCTGACGTCCACTTTCATATCTCCCAACTTCTTGATGGCTCTCAAGACGAACGGGCTGAACGAAGAAATGATATTGGCGTAATACCGTTCCATCTCGCTATCCAGCAATTGCCGTTCGTCGTCACCAAGTTCGTGATGGAAACAATGATCGTATCGTCCGTAGGCGCCGAATGCATCACAACTGAACAGAATCCCGTCCTGCTCGTCAAAAGTCATCATCGTCTCCGGCCAATGGACATTCGGAGTAAGAAGGAAACGCAACGTCTTTCCTCCGATATCGAGCGTTTCTCCATCCTTGACGGCATGAACGTTCCGCGTCACTCCGTAAAACGCTTTGATCAAGGGTACCGACTTGTCCGAGCAATAAATCTCCACTTTGGGATTCTTTCTGACGAACGAAGCAAGACTGCCGGTATGATCGGGTTCCATATGATTGATCACCAGAACATCAATGTCGGATACGGTCAGGGAAAGCATTTTCATCTGCGTCTCAATGGCATCGCACGCTCCGTCCCAATCTTTGACAAGGTCGATCAGAACGGTCTTTCCGCTCCCTTTCAAAACATACGAATTCAGCATAACCCCGTTGGGGATGGGCCAAATACCTTCAAACAAATCCTTGGAACCAATTTTTGCAGATACCCTGTAGACATTGTTCGCCAAAACGTCAGGTTTCAATGTATAACTCCTTGCAACTCGAGCGTCATCCGGACGGCATACGCCCCGTGACGCAACGAGGAAAATTGTAATTTCATTCCACCATGCAAATATAGCACATCGTCATGGATTATGCAGGAGTCGACGACATGCTTCTTCAGCGCTTTCGTTGGGATGCTCAGATTGGTCACCCCGTTTTTACGGGATAGCACATACGGGATATGGTTGTCGGACAATAATTTTCCCGCCGCCTTCTCAAGGTTTTCTCCGGTTATTTCGGCGCAAACATGAAACGACGGCTCGGTTTCGAATACCTGATATCCGGCTTTACGAAGAAGAAAAGCGACTTCCTTCGCTTTTGCGTTAGAGAACGGATACACCTCCAACATGTCATCCCCCCACCAGTTGCACATCTCCGAACGCCTGTCGCCGCCAAATAATACATCCCTCACCGTCATAATCAGCGTTTCTCCATCGGGGATGCTGCATAAAAGGGTTCGTATCACATAGGCCGCCCGTGTCTCCGTCTGCGCCGAAGCATATTCTTTTGGGATGGGAACTACCGCATACAGGGGTCTCGCCTGTGTTTTTTCCGTCCGGAGTATCCCGATTTCCCGGATATCCTGCATCGAAGGCATGTGAATCGCATGAGAGACAAGAAATTCCCGTTCCGCCTCCTTGCAAGCCCCACATCCCCTGCATGCATCACCCATGCAACTTCGTTGTTCAGTCCCGGCCTTTGCATCCCGATACCGTTTAAACAACACCTCCGGATGCTGGTCCAAAAAGGAGAATGCGAAGGGATACCCTTCTCCTTTTTCCCTATCATCTACGGAAACCTTTGACGAGAAGAATTGCCAAACTCCCTTGGGCAGTTCCTGATCATATACCATACCGCGCATCCCCATTTCTTCCAAAACGGGAGCGATATACCCGTTGGTCATGACCAGTGACTGGGAAAGGAAGAATTCCTCATACGGATAGGTGAGCCGGAATTCGTATCCGGTTGCCTGAACGGCCATCCTTACGCCGGAGACAACAGGTTCCCATTGCGCTTCAGTAAGGAGAAGGCGCTCGTAACGAAGCGGAGTGAACGGCATTCGAACAAGAAGCCCGAACGAAAACAATATCCTGATCCCACGGTTTCCTTTTGCTCTGAGCGTCTCAATGCTCTTCAACAAGCCGCGAAAATCACGGAGATCCTCCTCGTCTTCCATACCGGAGAGAATGAAAAACAATTTCACCTCCCGTATCTGACGAGAGAGGAGAAGTTCCAACGCAGCGAGCAACGTCGCCCTGTCGAGATTCTTGTGGTAGTATCGCCGCATTCGTTCGCTGATGCCTTCCACTCCGATGGTATACTGCCGCTTGTCCGACGCAATCTCAAAGTCGAGAAGTTCGGGATGGCGGGCAAGGATATCCGCCCGCTGGCTCATGAAATTGACTCGGAAAAACAGTGCTTCCAATTCTTTGAACAATTTGGTGACATCGGTATGCGTGTTGAAGTTGAACGCCGTAATCTCCAACGTATCCGCTCCCGTTTCCCTCCTGAGCTTTCTTGCAGCGCGGAGAATCTCATTCAACGGAACTTCTCGGTATGGCTTTCGCTCCCATCCTTCAAAGCAAAACGTACAGAAGAAAGGACAGCCATAGGTGATCTGCAACCTTGCCGTCGTCGCCTCGCCGCTGTCGAAGAGGAACTGTTTCGCGGAAGAAAGGAGCTCGCGGGAAGTATCATGAAGGATCGCCTTGTGTACCGGTCGGTTTCCGGTTCCGAACACTTTCAACCCATCCATGACCGGCTGCAACTTCTTCAGTCCATCCCTTCGTCCCTCTCTGGGAAGCGCGCTCAAGGTTTGGACGAGTCTGGTCATATTGCGTTCGCCTTCCCCAAAATACAATGCGTCAACCATCGCCTCATCCTCTTCATACAGGATGGCTTGACTCGCCATCGCGTTGGATCCTCCCATGACGATAAGCGGAAATGACGCATCCCTCAAGCTACTTCTGCACGGGATGCCCGAAATCTGCAGGAGATACGGCAAATTGATCAATTCTACGGCATAACTGTTGGAAACGAGCAACAGATCGAAATCCTTTGCGGATCGCCCGGTACGCATGCCTCTGAGCGGAAGCTTTATCCTTCGTTCCTTTTCCGTAGGAAGAAACGCGAAATCAATCGCCTCGTCGGGGAGAACGCGGACGCATTCCCCATACAGGAACTGGTGTGGTGTGGACTTCACTACGTCACGAAACGGCGAAAGACGTACGATCAGGACAGTGAATGACATGTCATCCTCCAAAAACGTCACAGGAACGCTGCATTACGCGAAGGTGTTTTTCCTTCTCCCGCCATGACGGCATATGTTCGTCGAGATATGCATGAAACAACGATCCATGATTGAAGTGCACGCGATGGGCAAGCTCGTGCAACACCAGATAGGAAAGATCGTCGTCATCAAGACCGGCGCAACGAAGGGAAAAATTCAGGTTTCCCGAACGGGAACAACTCGCCCATACGCGGTGGCTGTCCCTGATGGAAATTCGCCCCACACGAATGTCCAAGACCGTACACCACGTTTCCACCATCGGCGTTACGCGCCGCCTTACTTCGAGACGATACAATTCCTTGACTTGTTCCTGAATTTCATCCGCAGAAGAGCCTGAAACGAACAATACATCACCTTCCAGCCTCGTCTCTTCCGCGGAAGAAGAAATCCGGACCGGCTTTCCCTGCAACACCACTTCAGCCCCGTTTCGCCAAAGTCTCCGTTCAGGAAGCTTGGCAAGTAGTTTTTCCTTGTGCTTG
>JBAXYP010000124.1:0-5717 GCA_041670725.1 Sphaerochaetaceae bacterium | reverse complement strand
GCTCCGTCGATCATCGCAGCTTCCTCCAACGCAAGCGGAATGCTTTTGATGAATCCGCTGAACATAAAGCTGGACATACCGCATCCGAAACCGATGTACAGCACGATGATGCCCACCGGATTGTCCAGATGGAGCATATTGGCCATCTTGCTCATGGAGAACATCACCATCTGGAACGGGACGATCATGGAGAAAACGAGCAGGTAGTAGATGAACGAGGTGAATTTGCTCTTCACCCTGGTCACGTACCAAGCGAGCATACTGGTAACCACAGCGATGCCGAGTACGGAAAAGACGGTGATGAACACAGAGTATCCGAACGCCCTGAAAAACCTGGTCTTTTGGATTCCACTGACGTAGTTCTCGCTTCCGGTGAACGTGTCGGCGTTGGGAAGTACGAACGGCTCGCTGGAAATGTACAGTTTGCTCTTGAACGAATTCATGAACACGATGACGATCGGAGAGAGAAACAGAACGGCGAGGATCGTCAAAACGACGAACAACGCGATGCGACTTGACCGTTTGGTTCCTTTCATGACTCCACCTCCCTGTTTCGGGTGATGCGCAGTTGCGTCAGTGCGATCACGGCAACGATCACCGTGAACAGCACCGCCTTTGCCTGTCCGACGCCTTCAAACCCGTTCCGTCCGTAGAACGTGTTGTAGATGTTCAGAGCGAGCATCTCACTCTTTTTCCCCGGATCTCCCGCCGTTAGCGCGAGGTTTTGGTCGAACAGCTTGAAGCCGTTGGTCAGCGTAAGGAACGTACAGATCGTGATGGACGGCATCACGCTGGGAATGATGACATGCCGGAGCATAACCCCTTTGCCCGCTCCGTCGATCTGCGCCGCTTCGATCAGATCACTGGAAATGTTCTGAATGCCGGCGATGTAGATGACCATCATGTACCCGACATTCTGCCAATTCATCAAAATTACCAATCCCCAGAACCCATATTTCGCGTCGCTGACCAGCGTAACCCCGCTTTTCATCAGAATGCCGTTCAGAATGACCTGCCAGATCCAGCCGAGGACGATGCCTCCGATCAGATTCGGCATGAAAAAAATGGTGCGGAATACGTTCGTCCCTTTTACGCCGCGGGTCAGAAGCAACGCCAAAGCGAACGCGATGACGTTGATGGTCAGCATACTGACGATGGTGAACAATACGGTGAAACCGAACGCATGCCCGAAGTTTCCGTCAACAAACATTTTCGCATAGTTGGACAGACCGACGAACTTTGCATTGGTCAGGTTGCTGAATTTGCAGAATGAGAGGATGATCCCCATGATCATCGGAATGAAAAACGCCAGACAAAAGCAGATGAGGCCCGGCAGAGCGAACAACGCAAAATATCGCTTCAGTGCTTTTTGCATGAAATCCCCCTTGGGTAAAGACAAAGGCCGTCCCCCCCGGGAGACGACCTTGCCATGCGTGAGGTCAATGGGTGAGCTTGTATTCGCTTGCCCACTGGTCGACGGCCACCTTACTTACTTGGTTCCACGTCTTCTGGCCTTGGGCGTACTCAAGCAATGCGGCGCCGAAGCTGTTCTTCCAATCCTCGGAAGGGATGGCGGCGAACGCCCAAGGAATGGAGGATACTCCGTCCTTGTTCATCCACTGCACCACCTGCTTTGCAAGCGGATCGGTCGGCATCTCATTTTCTTTGAAACTGTTGAACGGAGTAATGAACATCAAGTCGTCCTTGACGATCTTTTTCCCCGTGTCGGAGGAGAAAAGCCAGGTGAGGAACTGATCGGCATACTTCTGCGTTTCGGCCGGTACGTTCTTGTTGATGCAGAGATAGTTTTCCGTACCGACGCACAGGCCACGGTTCGATTCGCCTTTGATGCCCATGTAAATCGGCATGAACTTGATGTCGTCGTTGGCGACGGTATTGCCTTTCACTCCAAGAATCTGGCTGGCGCCCCAGTTACCGTTCTGCACCATGGCAACCTTGCCGAGGGCGAATTCGGCCATTGAATCGTCGACGCTCTTGGAACCGAGAAGACCGGGTTGCGTGCAACTGTTCTGCAGGTACAAATCGAAGATGTTCTTGAAGTTTTGTCCGTAGGTGAAGGAAATGGTACCGGAAGCAAGACCGGCAAGCACCGCGTTGTCGTAGTTTTTGTTCTCGGCGAATTCATAGTACAACGGCACGTTGACCAGATGAGTCTGCCATCTCCATTGGTTGCCGGCGGACAGGGACGTGGAGGCGAACACTCCGTCAATGCCCAATTGTGTCTTATGCTTGGTCATGTCTTCGACGACGGCCTTGAGCGTGGCGAAATCCTTGATCTCTTCGGCGCTCTTGACGGACACCGCTTTGTCGGACAGCGCGAAATACTTGCGCATGATGGCGTCATTGTAAATGATTCCGTATCCCTCCACCGCATAGGGGATGGCGTATACATGATCCCCTTCGGTGAGCGCCATGCTCTTGTCCCCGAGCAATTTGTAAAAATTCGTTTCCTTCAGGTCGGAGACAGAATCCATATTTCCGGCAAGTCCGACCGGTCCGTTGGTCTGGAAGATCACCGGCGGATTGCTCTTCGCCATTTCACTTTTCAGTGTTTGGGCGTAGGTTCCACTGGCTGCGGTGACCACTTTCAGTTTAATGCCCGTTTCGGCTTCAAACGCCGGAGCGACCTTCTGCGTATAGACGTCTGCGATTTCCGGTTTGAAGTTCAGGAAATAAACTTCCTTTGCCGCAGAAGCGGACGAAGCCGCATTCTCGCTGGTACCCTGGGCGAACGCCGGGGCGAGCATGGCAACGCACAGCAACGCGATCGCAATTGATTTTTTCATTGAACCACTCCTTTTCCCAAATTTTTCAGATTGAATTCTCTTCATATCTGGTATATACTGTTGATACTAAACCGGTTTTCTAAAGCGGTCAACTAGAAATGTTTGGATATTTATAGTCTTGTTTTGCAAGAGGTGTAACCATGTGGGAACGGGATGTGGATAGCGGTGTGAACAGCCTGTACGTATCGGACCTGTATCCGAAAACCGGTGAGGATATCGTCTTGTCCATCAGGGTTCCGGGAGAAGGAATCGACCGCGTGTTGCTGGTCACTTTCACCGCGGACCGACAGGAAAACCGTGCCTGCAAGAGGCGGGGGGATGTGTACTTTGCGACGGTACGCATAGGCCATCCCGAAGGATTGTGGTGGCATTTCGTCATCGCAAAAAATGATTCCTTTTGGTACTATTCGGAAAAAGGGCTCCGTCGCTCCGTACCTGTGCTGAGAGACTGTTTTTTCCTCAAACCGGATCTCCGGGCGGCGCGATGGGCCGCTTCTTCGACTTGCTATCAGATTTTCCCCGACAGGTTTCGCAAAGGGGATCCCTCTTTGGGCGCGAGAGACGGACAGTATTCGTTTGACGGCGGAACGGTGACCGTCCACCCGTTCTCCGATGCGCCGGTACCGTACCAGAAAGGAAGATGCCTTGACTTTTTCAATGGGGATATTCCCGGAATCGAGGAAAAACTCGGATATCTAAAGGATAAGGGGTTTGATACCGTCTATCTCAATCCGATCGGTTCCTCGATGACGACGCACCGCTACGACTGCACTGATTATTTTCATGTGGATCCGAAACTCGGTGGGGACGAGGCGTTCGTCAGGCTGATGGAAAAGGCGCATGCCATGGACATGCGGGTCATTCTCGACATTTCGATCAACCACACGGGGGTGGAACATCCGTGGTTCAAGGCGGCTCTTTCCGATCCCTCCTGCAAGGAACGCGGGTTCTACTATTTTGGGGAAGACGGAAAAGCAAGGTACTGGAACGGAGTCCAGACGCTCGCGCAACTGAACTACGGAAGCAAAGAACTGCAAAAGATCGTCTACGGGGATTCTCGCAGCGTGCTTCAGAAATTCCTCAAGAAACCCTTCTGTCTCGATGGGTGGCGTCTTGACGTCGCCCCCGAAGTCGGTCGGACGGAATCGGACGACTACTGCCATCGCGTATGGCGCGAGGTACATGACCACGTGAAGGACGTCAACAAGAACGCATATCTTGTCGGGGAGGACTGGCTGGATTCGTCGAGTCATCTTCAGGGCGACGAATGGGATGCGACGATGAATTATCTCGGTTGCAGTCGTCCGTTGCGCGCATGGATGGGAGAGACGGACAGGTATCTTTCAGAAGGGTGGGGAGCCGATCCGAAAACGACCAGGCCCTATTCAGGAGCCGATCTCGCCACCGCGATTTCGGAGGCGATCTTGTCCGTTCCAAGCCAGATGCGTTTCCTCCAGTTCAATGTCATTGACACCCACGACATACCGCGGCTTTCTTGGCGGGGACGGGAAAATTTTCCCGTTTTCGCCGGATGCGTGATGCTCCAGTATCTGCTTCCGGGGATGCCATGCACCTATTATGGGGACGAAGTCGGACTCAAAGGACCGTACGGAACGCTGGAGGATTGCCGTTATCCGATGGAATGGGACGAGCGGAAATGGGATGGACGGTATGTGTCCTTGTACGCCGAACTGGCCGAGACCAGAAAAAAATACCGCGACCTTCTCTCTTTTGGTGCGTGGCGTGTGGTCGGGACGGGACCCGAGCAACTTGCCTTCGCCCGTTATGATCGCAACAGGGCCGTCGTGGCCGTACTGAACCGTTCCAAGACCTCAAGCAAGCTTTTGCTCGACAATGCGGTCATGGGAATGACCCGGGCGGAAGAAACGAGAAACGTGGTGTTTCATGGCAGTGAAGCGGAGCTGACCCTTGCCCCCGATGAGAATCTATTGCTCCATCTTTCAAACGACTTGTAACTTATTCACAAAGGTGTAAAAATACGAAGCCGTGGACCTTCCATTTCGAGGAGTTGTGTATGGCTTTCTTTTTTGATGAACCTTCCCATACATTCGGGGAATATTTGTTGATTCCTGGATATACTGGCAGGGATTGCGTTCCGTCAAATGTGTCACTGAAGACGCCTCTGGTGAAATACGCAAAAGGGAAGTCGCCTTCCATCACTCTTTCCATCCCGATGGTTTCCGCCTGCATGCAGAGCGTCAGCGGGGAACGGATGGCGGAGGCATTGGCGAGAGAGGGTGGCCTTTCATTCATCTATTGCTCGCAAAGTGTAGAGAACGAAGCGGCGATGGTCGCCAAGGTAAAGGGTTTCAAGGCCGGGTTCGTTCCTTCCGACTCCAACATCAGACCGGACCAGAGGTTGCGCGACATCATTGAGCTGAAGCAACGGTATGGGCACTCCACCATCGCCGTTACGGCGGACGGGAGTCCCAACGGAACGTTGTTGGGAGTCGTGACCAGCAGGGATTGGCGTCCGAGTCGAATGAGCGAGGATACGGTCGTCTCCACGTTCATGACGCCGTTCGAGAAACTGGTGTACGCCAGGGATTCCATCACGCTAAGCGAAGCGAACGACATTCTTTGGGACCACAAGCTCAACAGTCTTCCCATCGTCGACGAGCAGAATCGTTTGAAGTACTTTGTCTTTCGCAAAGACTATGACAGCCACAAGGAAAATCCGGACGAGCTTTTGGATCAGCATAAACGGTATTTGGTCGGGGCCGCGATCAACAGCAGGGACTACGAGAAACGGGTTCCCGCGCTTGTGGATGCCGGGGCAGACTGCCTGTGCATCGATTCTTCCGAAGGTTACTCCCAATGGCAGGCTGACACGCTCAAGTGGATACGTTCACGTTACGGGGAGAACGTCAAGTGCGGTGCGGGCAATGT
>JBAXYP010000123.1:0-5748 GCA_041670725.1 Sphaerochaetaceae bacterium | reverse complement strand
TCCATCATCGGTGTGGCCATCCATCATCTTTCCAATGGGAAGGTGACGGACAATGTCGCGCCATGCCTCAAACCGATTTCCAAAATCGGGCTTTTATTCGTCATCATGATCAATACATCCCAGATATCCGACGAATTGATCAAGTACGCCTCATGGAAATACATCCCCATTGCATTACTCTGCGCAGGCCTTGCGGCGGCGGGTTTCCCCATCGCCTATTCGTTGTGCCGGACATGTCATTTCTCCCATGAGGATTCCGTTTCCGTCACGTTCGCGGCATCGTTGAGAAACATCAGTGCGGCGCTGGTGCTTGCCATCGATTTCTTCCCGCCGATGACGGCTCTTCCCGTGATCTTGGGTATCGTTTCCCAACAATCAGTTTGCGCTATTATGGCATCACTCTTGTTTGGATCCAAGCAAAGAGCGAAAATACAACAAGGAAAGGAGTTCGCGAAATGAAAAGCATTCTTGACGTGAAACAGCCGATGGAAAGGCCGGTGCGTGTGTTGCAGTATGGGGAAGGGAACTTCCTGCGCGCATTTGTCGACTGGCAGTTCGACAAGCTGAACGAAAAGGCCGGATTCAACGGGAACATCGTGCTGGTGCAGCCGCTCGCCCGGGGCATGGGCCAGATGATCAACGGGCAGAAGGGGCTGTACACGACGGTCCTCCGGGGCGTACAGGACGGGAAGCCGGTCGTGGAACACCGCATCGTGGACAGCGTGAAGGAATGCCTCAACCCGTACGAGCCCGGGGACTACGGGAAGTACATGGGGTACGCGGAGTGCCCGACGCTGCGGTTCATCGTCTCCAACACGACCGAGGCGGGCATTTCCTACGCCCCCGGCTGCAAGCCGGAGGACGAGCCCCCCCTCTCCTACCCGGCGAAGGTGTGCCAGTTCCTGTATCGCCGGTACCGGTTCTTCCACGGCGACGCGGGCAAGGGGCTCATCATCATCCCGTGCGAGCTGATCGAGAAGAACGGCGACAACCTGAAGAGGATCGTCCTCCAGTACGCCGACGAATGGAAGCTGGAGCGGGGCTTCGGGGATTGGCTGGAGGAGGCCTGCGACTTCTGCAACAGCCTGGTGGACCGGATCGTCCCGGGCTATCCGAAAGCCGAGGCGGAAAAGATCTGCCAGGAGCTCGGTTACCGGGACAACCTGCTCGACTCCGCCGAGATCTTCCACCTGTGGGTGATCGAGTGCCACAAGGCCCCGCACAGCCACGAGGACGAGCTCCCGTTCGACAAGGCCGGCCTGAACGTCGTCTGGACGGACGACATGAGCTTCTACCGGACCCGGAAGGTCCGCATCCTCAACGGGACCCACACGATGTTCGTCCCGGCGGGCTTCCTGTACGGCTTCGATTGCGTCCGGGACTGCATCGAGGACCCGGTGATGATCAGATTCATCAAAAAAGGCCTGTTCGGTGAGATCATCCCGTCGATGGACGGGGATGAGAAGATGCTGACGAAGTACGCGGACGACGTGCTGGAGCGTTTCGACAACCCGTACATCTACCACATGCTGCTGTCCATCACGCTGAACTCCACCAGCAAGTTCAAGACGCGGGACCTTCCCTCCGTCAAAGGGTACATCCGCAAGACGGGCAAGGCTCCTGCCATCCTTTCCTTCTCCATCGCCGCTCTGGTCGCCTTCTATGACGGCAAGGACATCCACGACCGGCAGATGACCGGCATGCGGGACGGGAAGCCGTACGCCATCCAGGACGACGAGAGCGCGCTCTCGTTCTTCCGAGACCTCCATGCGAAGACGGACGAGCCGAGGCAACTGGCCCGCGAGACGCTGGCGCACGCCGAGTTCTGGGGCGAGGACCTCACCGCACTTTCCGGCCTGGAAGACGCCGTGGCATCAGCCATCGCCTCCATCCAGCAGAAAGGGATGAGGAAAGCAATCCAGGACTTGGTCAAGTAAGGAGGCCGCATGAAAAACAAACTGCTGCGAATCGCACCGCATGACAGTGTGGCCGTAGCCATCGAACCCGTCCGCAAAGGGGAAACCCTTGCGGTGGGGAACGTTATGGTGACCGCCTTGGAAGACATTCCCGCAGGGCACAAAATTGCGCTGGAGGATATCAAGGCACAAGAGCCGATCATCAAGTACGGATATCCCATCGGGGCGGCGAAACGTGACATCAAGGCGGGAGAACACGTCCATGGGGACAACCTTCACACCTTGCTTCAGGAATCCGCCGCCTACCGGTATGACGAAGACCGGGCGCACATGTTCAAGGAGAGCGCGAAAGCACTCCAAAAGAAATGGGACGGCCACGTGCCGACAATCATGGCGTACCAACGACCGGACGGAAAAATCGGCATCCGCAACGAGTTGTGGATCGTTCCGACCGTCGGATGCGTCAACAGGATCGGGGAGCGCTTGGCATCGTGGGCAAATCAGAATCTCGGCCTCGAAGCCCATATCTGGTCACATCCGTTCGGATGTTCCCAGTTGGGCGACGATCATGAGGCGACGCGACGCATCCTTGCCGATCTTGTCCATCATCCGAACGCAGGAGGCGTGCTGGTCCTTTCGTTGGGATGCGAGAACAACACTCCGGCATCGTTCCGGGAACTTGTCGGTCCGGTTGATCCCAACCGTGTCAAATTCCTCACCTGTCAGGATGTCGATGACGAAATCGCCAGCGCAAAAACGTTGCTTTCCGAACTCGCCGAAACGATCAAAGGGGACAAAAGGACACCGGTTCCGATGTCTCGTCTGGTCGTCGGCCTGAAATGCGGAGGCAGCGACGGATTCTCCGGTATTACGGCGAATCCCCTGGTCGGCCGCTTCTGTGACGAACTGACCGCGATGGGAGGAACCGCAATCCTCACCGAAGTCCCGGAAATGTTTGGGGCGGAGCAGATCCTGATGAACAGAGCCGAGAACAAAGCGGTTTTTGAGAAGACAGTGGATCTGATCAATACGTTCAAGGAATATTTCGTCAAACACGGACAGGTCGTGTACGAGAATCCATCGCCGGGGAACAAGGCGGGAGGCATCAGTTCGCTGGAGGACAAGAGCCTGGGATGCGTCCAGAAAGGAGGACAGGCCATCGTGAAGGATGTCCTTCCATACGGGGCGCGGGTGAAGACTCCGGGATTGAATCTGCTTTCCGGCCCCGGAAACGACATCGTATCCACGACGGCTCTTTCAGCGGCGGGTTGCCATCTGATCCTGTTTACTACGGGTCGGGGAACGCCGCTCGGATCGGTCGTCCCGACGATGAAAATCTCCAGCAACACCCCGCTTGCGGAACATAAGCAAAACTGGATCGACTTCAACGCTGGCCGCATGCTTGAAGAAGATCCCGCGAAGGTGACGGACGACTTGCTTAAGCTGGTCGAATCTTGTGCCAGCGGTATATATCGCACGAAAAACGAACAAAACGGATATGCGGAAATCTCGTTGTTCAAGGATGGAGTAATACTATGAGACAATTCATGGACGAACATTTCATGTTGTATAACGACACGGCGGAAACGCTTTTCTACAAGTATGCGAAGGACATGCCGATCTTTGACTACCACTGCCATTTGATCCCCGGCCAAATCGCGGAAGACAAGCGTTTTTCCACCATCACCGACGCATGGCTCGGCGGAGACCACTACAAATGGAGATTGATGCGGGCGTATGGCTTCGACGAGAAACTGATCACCGGAGACGCTGACCCTTATGACAAATTCCTCGCATGGGCGGAGACGATGGAACACGCAGTGGGCAACCCGGTCTACCATTGGACGCACTTGGAACTGCAACGATATTTTGGCATCACCAAAGTACTGAACCGAAAAAACGCCAGAGCGATCTACGACGAGGCGAACGAGAAGTTCAAGACAGATCCGACGCTCTCCGTATTCGGCATCATGAAGAAGTTCAAGGTATATGCGGTCGGTACGACGGACGATCCCGCCGACGACTTAAAATACCATCAATTGATCAAGAACGAAGGAACTTGCCCTGCAAAAGTCATTCCATCCTATCGTCCGGACAAAGCCATCCAGATCGAGAAACCGACGTACGCCGCATATATCGCAACACTGGCGAAAGCTGCCGAAATGGAGATCAAAAACGCCGAGGACGTGGCAAAAGCGCTGGAGAAACGGCTGGACTTCTTCGTTCAGATGGGATGCAAAGCGAGCGATCACGCGTTGGTCAACGTGCCGCACACGTTCGTACCGGTCGAACAAGTCAACGCCATTTTCGAAAAAAAGATGAACGGTGGACAACTTTCCGTCGGAGAGATCGACGCATACAAGACGTTCATCATGACGACGCTGGCCAAATCGTATGCAAAGCGGAACATTGCGATGCAACTTCATTTCTCTGCCATCCGGGACTGCAACCAAGTGATGTTCGAGAAGCTCGGTCCTGACACGGGATTCGACGCGACCCATGACGTGGAACTCGCCGAAGGCCTTTGTGCGTTCCTGAAAAACCTGTCCATCACCGACGAAGTGCCGAAAACAATTCTTTACAGCCTCAATCCAAAGGATTATTATACGTTAGCTACCCTTATGGGATGCTACCAAGGCGGGGGTATCCATGGGAAGATGCAACTGGGCTCCGCATGGTGGTTCTGCGATCATCGCGACGGAATGGAGCAACAGATCAAAACGGTCGCCAATGTCGGTCTGCTTCCCTGTTTCATCGGCATGTTGACGGACAGTCGTTCTTTCCTCTCCTACCCGCGGCACGAGTACTTCAGAAGAATCCTATGCAACGTCGTCGGGAAGTGGGTTGAAGACGGGGAGATTCCGAATGACATCGATGCGCTCGGCTCGATGGTGCAAGACATCAGTTTCAACAACGCGAAACAGTATTTTGAAGGTTGAGGACAAAAATGGAGACGGAGAAAACACAGACCAGCGGAGTTGTCAGGACAATCGCAATTTTGGAATCGCTCGCGCATTGCCAGAGTATGAATCTTGAACATCTGTCCAAGCAAACAAAACTTCCAAAGGCCACGCTTCTTCGTTTCCTCAATACGTTGATCGGATTGGGTTACGTGTATCGCGACCCGTCCGATCAATATTTTCTTACACTGAAAATGTTTTCCGTTGGTTCCCACGGACTGGAACACATTGAACTCATTGATCTCGCCACCCCGGTGGCGCAGAAACTCTGCGATACGCTCGGAGAAACCGTCCATATGGGAATCCTTGAAGATGATCATGCAGTCTATGTACTGAAAAAGGAATCATCGTACACAATCCGCATGTACAGCAGAGTCGGAAAGTCAATCCCTTTGTACTGCACGGGCATCGGCAAAGTGTTCCTCGCCAATATGCCGGAAACCGATCTCCAACGGTATTTGTCCGCGACCAATCTCAAACCGTACACACCCAACACGATCCGGGACGCCGAGGCATTGAAAAAAGAGTTGCAACTGATCAGAGAACGGGGCTGGGCCACCGATGACGAAGAACACGAAATGGGAACATTGTGCATCGCGGTTCCGGTAAAAGACTACACAGGAAACACGGTGGCGGCGATGAGCGTCACCTGGCCGATTTTCCGTTTCAACCGTACGGAACAGGAACGCATCACCAAGGCAATCACCACGGAATGCGAAGGCCTGTCCCGACTGCTTGGATACGAAGCGCCTCACCGTTCATGATCGCATGATCCGTCATGCTCGTGATGATCGGCTTCTTCCATTCCCTGTCGGATGACGGATGCCAATGCCCGGACATATCCTTCGCAGACACCATCCATCTCTTCATCC
>JBAXYP010000122.1:0-5753 GCA_041670725.1 Sphaerochaetaceae bacterium | reverse complement strand
CGTAGCGCAAAATACGGAGACTTGCTCTTCCGTCAACGGAGGGACTTTCCATTGCCGTTGGTTTTTGGTGAACATGGCGAATGCGTTCGCTCCAAGTTCATGCGCTTGGACCGCTGCGTTCTGCAGACCTCCGGCGATATGTGTGTGACACCCGATGTATACCATGCCTGTATGATAGCGTAGGTACGTTGAAAGGGCAACTTTGAAGAAAACATTGTTTCTTCTTGTCGTGAAAAACAGTATGCTTGATGACATATGAAGCAAAACTATTCCCTTGGAGCGGAGATTTCCCATTTTAGATTGGTCCAGATACAAGATCTTCCTGATTATCAAGCGACAGGATATCTGTTCGTCCATGACAAGACAGGCATGGAAGCGTGTTTTGTGGAAAACCAGGACAGCGAGCAGTTTTTCAGTTACGTTGTACGCACCATTCCGACGGATGATACCGGCGTTCCCCACATTCTGGAACACAGCACACTTTCCGGCAGCCGTCTGTATCCCGTCCACGATCCTTTCATGGATCTGGAAAAAGGTTCGACGAATACCTATCTCAATGCGATGACGTATCCGGACAAGACGGTGTATCTTGCCGCTTCGCCGCTGACGAAGGATTTTTCCAATTTGTTTTCCGTGTATACCGACGCGGTGTTTCATCCATTGCTTCGCAAGGAGGCGTTCCAGCAGGAAGGCATCAGGCTTGTCAATGATGCGAAAGGGCTTCGGTGGGAGGGTGTTGTCTTCAATGAGATGCTTGGAGCCAGTGCGGATCATGACGAACTTTTGGCTCGTTCGGTGATCAAGGCATTGTATCCCGACGATTGTTTCCGTTTCGATGCGGGAGGGGATCCTTGTGCAATTGTACATCTCACCTATGAAGGATATCTGAATTTCTACCGCGAGCATTACCACCCGTCCAACTGCAGACTTTTGGTATACGGGGACAATGACATTTCCGCGATGCTTGCGTTCCTTGAGGATGGATACCTGAAGGAATATCGGCGTTCCGAAGCGTTGCCTCCCGTCTCTCTCTGTCCCAAATGGCATGGTTCGTCCAGGATCGTCGCCGGTCCGAAAGACGGGGAGGGGAAAAAGAATGACGCTTCGATTCTCGTCGCATGGAGAACGACGGATGCGTCCGATCCGTTGGAAGTCGTCACCTTGGACACGCTTTCCGACCTGTTGCTCGATGATCCGAGTTGTCCGTTGTACAAAGCGCTTCTTGAATCCGGGTTGGGAGAGGACGTCTCCCCTGAGTCGGGAATGGTCGCCGATTTTCCGCAGATGCCGTTTATGGCGGGATTCAAAGGCATCGAACCGGGGAAGGAACAGGCTGTGCTTGATCTGGTCCAAGGCACATTGGGACGCATCGCCGAAGAGGGCATCGGATCGGAAGCAATTGAGGGACGTTTGAAGCGATCACGTTTCAAACAACAGGAAATCGCCGGTTCCGTCCCTCAAGGTTTGCGAGTGATGGACCGATGTCTTGCAGGCTGGATGAGTGGCAAAGGCCCATTCGTCACGATGCAGATCGGACCTGCGCTGGATGCGCTGGATGAGGCCCTTTCCAAGGAGCCGCGATATTTCGAGCATTGGATGGAGCGGAATTTGCTGAACAACCCCAAACGAGTCGTCATCTCCGTGTATCCCGATGATTCCTATTTGAAGACCCAACAGGGATATCTTGTCACCCAAGCAAACGCTGCCCTAAAAGAGGATGCCGATTTGGAAAAGGAAACGCAGACTTTCCTTTCCTATGAGAACACTCCGGACAGTGCCGAAGCGCATGCCCGTGTTCCTCGATTATCCATTCGTGATTTGCCGGTGAACATAAAACCGAACGAATACCAGACGCATCTGTGCATGGGGCGTCCGGTATATACGATGCGTCAAGTTTGCAACGGCATCGTCTATTTTTCCATGTCGGTGTCGGTGGACGATTTGCAGGAGGATGAGTTTCGTTTCCTTTCCTTGTATACCCGTTTGCTGCTGGAAACGGGTATCGGCAAGCTCAACGAACGTGAAGCTGCCTTGAAGATGAAAAAACTTTTTGGTGGAGTGACGATTCTCGTGGACAGCGACGGTGACATCAAAACACATCAATCCCGTGCGACGGTGACACTGAAACTGAAAATGCTCAAGGAAGACGTATCCGAGGCCTTGGCTTTCGCCACGGAGTTGTGGCTTCATGCGAATGTTACCGATGTAAAAAGGATTCATGTGGCGTTGGGGGATCTGAAAGGGGATTACCGCGACAGCGTTACATACGGAGCGAGTAGTTTTGCGAGCCAGTATGCTGTGGCGCCATTTACTCAGGCGGCTTGGGAAAGCGAGGAAGTCGGAGGCGTCACCCAATGGGCGTTTCTTGCGAATTTGCAGCGGATGGACGAAGTTGCGGTCATGATGGAACGGCTCCAGAAAAAGCTTTCCAACCGCACAAGAATGTCGTTCCATCTGACGGGGGATGCTCCGGAAGTGTTGCTGGATTCCCTTTCACGCTTTCTATCGGCGTTTTCGGATGAAGCCATTTCCTCAAACCGCAGGAAATACGCGTTGCTCGTACCGGGAGAAAAACGCCGAACGGCTTTTTCGCTTCCCAGCAACGTCAGTTATTGCGCGCTCGCCCAGCGGAGCGATCCCGTCTCGAGTCCGTTACAGGTCGCGCAGGTAGTGCTTGGGCAGATTATGACGACCAACGATTTGTGGTCGAAGATCCGGATGAAAGGGGGCGCGTACGGGGTGGTTGCCCGAGCCGATCTTTCTGACGGATTGTTTCAGTTCATTACCTACCGGGATCCGCGTATCAGCGAGAGTTTTCAGGATTATCGGAAAGTCTTGGAACGGTATGCGAGGGAAGCGCCTTCTGAGGAAGAGATTGAAAATGCGAAGATTTCGTTGATCGGGTTGGAACTGAAACCTCTCGGTCCAAGCCAGGTGGCTGAGATTTCATTCAAGCGTATTCTTATGGGATATGACGACCAGATGAGGGAGGAACGGAGGAAACAGCTTTTGGCCGTGGATGGAAAACAAGTGACGGCAGCCGCCTCGCGATTGTTGGAACTGCTTGACGAAGAGAACGCCATGGTGGTGTTCACTTCAAGAAAAATGCTTCAGAAAGACGGTCGTTTTTCCTTTCAGCTGAATTCGTTGCCCTTGTAAAGACTTTTTCCCTTTGTTCGTTCTCCCCAGATTTTGGAGAGCTGGTTCATCATCTTTGGATCTTTCAGTTTGAGTACGACGCATTGGCGTATGGATGCCTCGCTGCGCGCAATGTCATCCGCGAGCGCTTTGCATGTCGGTGCGCCGCACAATCCGCAGTCGATGCCCGGAAGCGCCTTGGCGATCATCCGCGAATTCTCCATCTTGTGTATCGCCTTCGCCGTGTCGGTATCCCATGTCATTGCTTCGGATGCCTCCGGTCGCTGCGTCTCGAGTTTTCCTTCAAGGTCCGCTCGTTGGGCTTCAATTCTTTCCTTCAATGAGTCGTCCAATTCGGATGGAAGACTTTGCGCCCAATGCCGAAGCCGTTCGTTGGCGAGGAAGCGGTTTCTGACCGTCAGCACTCCGCCGGCGCAACCTTCGGCGCAGGCATCGAGTTCAAGATAGTTCAGATTCGTATTCTCGTCCTCTTCCAGTTGTTCCAGAAATTCTATGACGTTGTGCATTTCGTCGACGGCCATGGCCCGCTTCGTAACGCCGATGCATTCTCCTTTTACGGTTGACCAAAGAAGTGCGGAACTGGTGCAGGCAGGAAAGGAAAACGAAGTTGGGACGTCAGGGGCGATCGTTTTGTGGATTGACAGGTATTCCCGAACCTTATTGTACGCCGTATCCATGTTGATTCCGCCTTGGAACAACTTGCTTTCATCGCTTCCGCTGGTTTTGATTTGGGCGATTTTTGCCGCGCAGGGAGTAAAATAGAAAATGCCGATTTCTTTGTCATTTATCCCGGAGCGGATCAGTTCCGAACGGATGAACATCGAGATGACATGGGACGGCGGCCTGCGAACGGTAATGTTGTCCAGCAAGAGCGGATATCGCATCTGGATCAATTTCATGACGGCGGGACAGTAATTGCTGATAGTCAGATCATCTTTCGGGATGTTCCTTGGTCGGATCTGGTTGAGGATGTCAACGCCCGATTCGGCAAGGAGGAGATGGGTGAATCCGAGTCGGTACAGTGCCTGGCAGATATGGGGTACGCTGTAGGCGTCGGGAAATTGGGCAAAAAATACGGCGGGGACAACGGCTACGCGGATCTTATACGAGGTGATTTCTTCAAACGGCGTTTGTTCGATGCGAATGGCGCCGTGAGGACACGCACGAAGACATTGCCCGCAATTGATGCACAATCCTGCAAGTACGTGCGCATGTCCGTCATGAATCCTGATGGCTTGCGTCGGGCATTGCTTCATGCAGTGGGTGCATCCCCTGCATACGTTCTGGTCTATCGTCAAACTATGGTGCATCATATTCCTTCCGCTCACGTGATATTGAAAAACATCGTAATATGGGTATGGTCGCCGGCTTTGGTGAAGATGTCCAACTTGTCGGCATTCTTCTTGATGTTGGGCAAGCCCATCCCCGCTCCATAACCGAGGGCGCGTACTTCGTCGCTTGCCGTTGACCACCCTTCCTGCATGGCAAGATTCAGATCCGGAATTCCGGGTCCGGTATCGATCACTTGTATTTTTACTCCGTTCTCCTCAACATCGAGGATGACTTTCCCTCCATAGCTGTGGGCGATGACGTTCACTTCAGCCTCGAACGTTGCGACGACGATTCGCTTGATGACCAACGGATTGATTCCCAGTTGCTTGAGCATCTGCTTGATGGAACTCGCGGCGAATCCCGCTACGGAGAAATCCTTTGCCGGCACATCATATTCCGCATGCATCTCAGTATACCGGTTTCAATCCTGCGTTATAGAGGAGCGCACTGGTTTTGAATGCCGAGAACGGGGTACAGGCAAGTGCAATGTCCAATTCGTTGGCCATTTCGATCATCGTCTGGCTCGGAAACTTGTTCCTGACAAGCAGGACGTTGGCGATATCGCTCATCTCCGCGGTTCGTATGCTCTGGTTGTTGGATAGTCCCGTGATAAGGAGGATGTCATCTTCCAAAAGGGTAAGGACGTCGCTCATCAGATCACTGGCGAATCCAAGGCGTACCTCCTGTTCAAGATGAGATTCGCCACATACCAGTTTCGCTCCGGTTATCTGAATGACTTCACGGAATTTCATGAAAAGAAGTATAGCACGAAAAGGAAACGATGGGCGAGAAAAACCGGTCATCAATGATACAGGCTGTTGATACCGTTTTTGGTGAGTCTGTCCGTGACAGCGGAGATGTCGATGACCGTAAAGGCCAGGGAAATATCGGATGATGCGGCAAGATCCGTCATGGCCATCGGTGGGCGGTGTCCGTTCGTGATGAGAATGTCGGTGATGTCGCTCATCACTGCGGTCCGTACCACAAGGATTCCGCACAGATCGGTGACCATCAACGCGTCGAATTCAGAAAGGACGAGGACGGAACTCATCATCGATGTAGTGTATTCCATCGAGATATTCCTTTCGTAATGGAGATTCCCGGTCAGGGATGTTCCTTGCACCAACTTGATGACATCTTTCAATACCATGCCTCCAGCGTACCGTGCGTGGAGGATTTCGGCAACCATTTTCAGTGTTTCACGATACCTTTGATCGCCTCTCCGAAAAGAAGTTTGGTATACTTCTTCAGTTTCAATTCCG
>JBAXYP010000121.1:0-5754 GCA_041670725.1 Sphaerochaetaceae bacterium | reverse complement strand
GTCTACGGTATAAGTCAACAGGATAGGAAGAGGTATGTTTGAGGCCATTAGTGAAACATTTTCTGGTATTCTTCGCACGATGGCGGGGAAATCCAAAATTTCAGAGAAAAACGTAGAGGACGCCGTCGAAGAGATCAAGGTGGCGTTGCTTGACGCCGATGTCAACCTCCACGTGGTACGTCGGTTCATCAATGGCACGCTTGAGGAAGCAAAAGGGGAGAAAGTCCTCAAATCGATTAATCCCGGACAACAATTTGTCAAAATTGTCTATGACAAAATGGTTGCGTTGCTTTCTTCTCCTGACGGACAGGATCTTGTCCTGAAGGGTCCTGACACGACGACCGTCATCCTGATGATGGGACTTCAAGGTTCCGGGAAAACAACAACCGCCGCAAAACTTGCATATCGGTTGCAAAAACAGGGGCGTCGTGTCCTGCTTGCCGCTTGTGACCTTGTGCGTCCGGCCGCAATTCTTCAATTGAAGGTTCTCGGTGACAAAGCTGGTGTGCCTGTCTATACGGAAGAAGGGGCGAAAAAGCCTGATGTCGTAGCCGTCAATGCTTTGAGAAAGGCAAGAAAAGAACAGTACGATGTGATGATCGTGGATACCAGCGGCCGAATGTATCTCGACGAGGCGTTGATGGACGAGCTCGCTCGCATCAAGGATGCGGTGAAGCCGGACGAGACGCTGTTCGTCGCGGATGCGATGACCGGTCAGGGTGCGGTCACGATCGCCGAAGAATTCGAATCGAAAATCGGAATTTCCGGCGTCGTGCTGACCAAGTTCGACAGTGACACCAGAGGCGGTGCGGCGATGTCCCTCCGTTCCGTCGTAGGGAAACCGATCAAGTTCATCGGTTCAGGAGAGAAGCTGGAAGATATCCAACCGTTCTATCCTGAACGGATCGCCAGTCGTATCCTTGGCATGGGCGATGTCGTTTCTCTTGTGGAGAAAGCGCAGGAAACGGTCAGTCAGGAAGAGGCGTTGGCTCTTCAGGCCAAGATGGCGAAGAATACTTTCGACCTGCAGGACTATCTTGACCAGATTGAATCGATGAACAAGATGGGGACGATGGAGCAGATCATCGACATGATTCCGGGTGCGAAAGGACAGGTCTCAGCCGATGACATCGACACCAAACAGTTCGCCCAGCAGAAAGCGATCATCCGTTCGATGACGAGGATGGAGCGGGGAAACTATCGGGTAATCGGGCCCGACAGACGCAAGCGGATCGCCAAAGGGAGCGGTACGACGGTTTCCGATGTGAACAGGCTTCTCAAGCAATTTGAGAAAATGCGGCTTACCATGCATAAGTTCGCAAAAAATAAGAAATACCAAGCTGCCATGCTGAAACAGATGGGTATGATGAATAATCCACAATAGGTGTAGGAGGAGTACGAATATGAGTACAAGCATGAGATTGACACGGATGGGCACGCAAAAGAAAGCGGAATACCGCATTGTAGTGATGGATAGTCATGCGCCAACCAACAGCAAAACGTTGGACGTGATCGGACATTATCATCCGAGGGCGGAGGAGGACAAACAGATTGTCCTTGACGCGGAGAAAGCGAAGGCTTGGCTGGTGAAGGGATCCCAGCCCTCAGCTACCGTGAAAATGATACTTAACAAGAGCGGCATTCATATCAGCAGAAAACCCGCCCAAGATTGAGTTTACAGGAGCTCGTCGTGGAAAAAGATCTTGTTGAATACATTGTGAAGAGTCTCGTCGACAATCCGGATCAGGTGAACGTAAACGTCGTGGAAGGGGAGAAATCCACTATTCTCGAGTTGAAGGTCGCCGATGAGGACGTCGGCAAGGTGATCGGCAAACAGGGCCGCATTGCGAAGGCGATCAGGACGATTCTGTCCGCTTCCGCGACGAAAGGCGGGAAGCGTGCCGTTCTCGAGATTCTTGACTGATGGAAACGAAGGATCTGCTTGCCACAGCGACCATTGGATCCTCGTTCGGGATTCGTGGTGAGGTGAAGGTCTATCCGAACAACGAAGGGCATGACTATCTGAAAAACGTCAGGAAAGTCGTCTTGTTGTTGTCCAATGGATCGACCAGGCAGGCGGAGATCATTGGTAAAAGGGTGGTCGGCGGTCAGCTTCTTTGTTCTTTCGAGGGATATGACGCTCCGGAGAAGGCAAAGGAACTTGCGCGGGCCATCATGCTCGTGCCGAGGGAAAATGCATATCCGCTCAAAGACGGCGAAGTGTATGTCGCTGACTTGATCGGATGTTCCCTTGTCTATCAAGAGAGAGTCCTTGCGACCGTTGTCGCTACGATCGACGGACCGCAAGGGCTCCTTCTTGAGGCAAAGGGGGAGAATGGGGTCAACCATTTGGTCCCGTATCTTTCCGCATACGTCGGTGCGACGGACATTCAAGCGAAGACGATACAGCTTCGAGTGGACTGGATTCTCGCATGAACATCACCGTCCTGACATTGTTTCCCGAAATGGTGGAACCGTTTTTTACGAGTTCCATCATGAAGCGTGCCGTGGAGTCGGGCTTCATAACATATCGGATCGTCAATTTCCGTGATTGGGCGGAAGGACGGCATAAAAGCTGTGATGACGTCCCTTTTGGCGGTGGCGCGGGAATGGTGGTCAAATGCGGACCTCTGGACAGGGCACTCGAATCGCTGGGTGCCGGAGGGAAGCGTGTCGTTTATGCTTCTCCGAGCGGAAAGAAATTCACTCAGGCGTACGCAGAGGAATTGAGCAGGGAAAAGGATCTGCTGTTCATCTGCGGACATTACGAAGGGATTGACCAAAGGATTATCGACACATGGGTCGATGACGAGATCTGCATCGGGGACTACGTGATTTCCAGCGGGGAAGTCGCGACGCTCGTACTGATCGACGCCATTTATCGTCTGGTCGACGGGGTGATCGCCAAGGAGTCCCTCCGGGAAGAAAGTTTTTCCGGAGGGTTGCTTGAGTATCCCCAATATACCAGACCGGAAACCTATTGTGCAAAAGAGGTTCCTGCGGTATTATTGAGCGGTCATCACGCCAACATTTGTCAGTGGCGTGTGATGCAACGACTGGAGAAAACTAAAAAAAATCGGCCGGAATTACTTGAAACGGCGGCACTTGATGCGGACTCCAGATCCACGTTGAATGATTTGTTTGGATATAGTGCGAAAGGGACAAACGAAAATGGACGAAATGAAGGAAGAAGTGAAGACTGAACAAGTCAATTCTCAGGAAGTGAAGGCCGAGGAAGTGAAAGCGGAAGAACCGAAACAGGAGACGCCTGCGAAGACCGTGGAACCGAAGAAAACCGCCGTTCCGAAAGATGTCATCAGGGCGATCGAATCGGAACAGATCAAGGAAAACGCTGAGAATTTCAATGTCGGCGATACGGTGAAAGTGTTCTTCAAGATCATCGAGGGTGCGACTGAGCGTGTCCAGATATTTGAAGGCTTGGTCATTTGCAAGAAAAACTGCGGTCTGCGCAAGTCATTCACCGTACGGAAGAATTCCTATGGCGTCGGCGTTGAACGTATTTTCCCGATGCATTCGCCTCGTATCGAAAAGGTCGAAGTCGTTCGTCATGGCCGTGTGAGAAGGGCGAAACTGTATTATGTCCGCCACAAGGTCGGGAAGAGTGCGAAAATCAAGGAACTCATCGTCAAAAAGAGCAACTAGCAGTTGCGCCGCAATCCCCCTTGGTGACAAGCCATCGGGGATTGTTCTGTTTCATGAGGAGGAGTTGTATGGAAGGAAATCGATCCGGCAAAAGCAAACACGGGAAAAAGGGGAAACCTTCCTCGAAGAAGGATTTCCACCGCATGTTGAGCGCCAGGGAAATGCTTCTTCCGCAAAAACATCCCGTACATCACAGCAACCTTCCCATTATGGAACCGCATCAGATCAAGGAACCCCTTCCCGTTTGTTCGCTGTGCGGACAGGCGATACCGAATATCGCAGAAGCGATTACCGGGCCTGATGGTTCTTATTGTCATTTCGATTGTGTCGTCACGCAATTGAAAGAGCAGGAAAAACCAAAGGAAAACCAGATGATCAGTTATATCGGTAGCGGGAGTTTTGCTCTCGTGGAAAAAGGGTCGGATGGGAAATACACCATCGTCAAACGTATCGAGTATGAGAAACGTGAGGCGTTCGACGCAATGAAGAAATATGTGGAGGCAACGAAAACCCTATGAGTGACAAGCATGTCGCGATGTTGCCTGGATCTTTTGATCCTCCTACAAACGGACACATCGACATCATCGAGCGGTCTGCCGCATTGTACGACAAACTGTATGTCGTCGTTGCCGACAACATCGGGAAATCATATCTGTTCTCTGCGGACGAGCGCAAGGCGATGCTTGAGGATATCCTGAAGGGGTACCACAACATCGAAGTCGTCACCTACCAGGGACTTGTCGTCGAGTTTGCGAGGAAGCAACGGGTCGGAGTGATGATTCGTGGTGTTCGGGCCTTGGCTGATTTCGGGTATGAATTCGAGCTCGCGATGACGAACAAGCAGATCAATCCGGATCTGGAGGTCCTGTTCATGCCGACGAGTCCCGAATACTTCATGCTTCGTTCATCCGGCATCAAGGAGATGGCGAGTTTTGGTGCGGATGTTTCCAAACTGGTTCCGGCGGTCGTCGCGGAGCAACTGAAAAAACGGATAAAGGTCATTGGAAATGAGTGAAGAGGAGATATTGGACAAAATTCGACCGATCATCGTCGAAAAGCTGGGCATTCCTTCGGAGAAAATTACGATGGATGCTTCTTTTATCAAGGATCTTGACGCCGACAGTCTGACGGCGTTTGAGATGATCTGGGCAATCGAGGATGCCATCGGCATCGAGGTTCCCGATGAAAAACTTATGGATATCCATACGGTCAGGGACGCCGTCCAGGCGATCGCTGTCCAAATGGCGTAGTCGTGTTGACTTGACCTAGCAAAACAGGTATTCTAGTGTAGTTTCCAAATTCAAGAGAGGTATGTAAAATGGCAACACCCAAATATAAGACATCGAAATCCAAAGCCGCGAGTCGTAAGGCGGCAAACATGAAGCTTGCCGCTCCCACGTTGACCAAATGCAGCACATGCGGCAATTTAATCCTTCCTCACCGGGTATGCCCGAAATGCGGGTTTTATCGTGGCGTTCAGGTCATCCAGCAAAGTGAGAAGTAAGGAGTGGCATGCATGACAACGATGACAAAAGATGAATTGTTCAAGAAAGTTCAGGCGTTGATCGCCGAGAAGTTTGATTTGGATTCTTCCAAAGTGACGATGGATTCGAATTTCCGTAAGGATTTTGAAGCCGATAGTTTGGACACCTATGAGTTGGTCTATGCGATCGAACAGGATTTCGGCGTGACGATTCCTGATGAGAAAGCCAATGAGTTCGAGACGGTGAAAGATGCCGTCGACTACCTTGAGACCCAGATTCAGTGACTATGTCTACTCTGGAAACCCAAGCTCCCGTCGTCTCCCCAGAGAGAAAACGGGAGCTTTTGCAATTTAAGCAGGCATCGGACATTCCCGTGGAGGATCTTTCCCTTTTGAATCTTGCCTTTACGCATCGTTCCTATGCGAACGAAATGACCGGAGACATCGGGAACAACGAACGGCTCGAATTTTTGGGAGACAGTATTCTGGGGATGGTTGTCGCCGATTGGCTGTTCCGTAATATGCCGAAGAAACATGAGGGTGCTTTTTCAAAAATCAAAAGTATCGCCGTGAGCGAGGACAGTCTTGATGTCGTTGCGAAGAAGCTC
>JBAXYP010000120.1:0-5778 GCA_041670725.1 Sphaerochaetaceae bacterium | reverse complement strand
GTTCTCCGTCGGAATTCCACATCCGTTGTCGGTCACCTTGCACAGCAGATCGTCGCCGTCAAGCTCCAGCGTTATGATGATTTTTCCGCCGCTTTTCATCGCGTTCATCGCGTTTTTCACCAAGTTGAGAAGCATCTGTTTTACCAGTTTTCCGTCAAACTCCACAAACGGTACGTGCCCTTTGCGTTCCACCCTAATCGTCATCTGTTGCTCGGCAAGTTCCGGAGTGACAAAACGCACCACCTCTTCGACGGCCTCCCCCAAGTCTCCGAGTTTGAGAACCGTCGTCATCGGACGGACTGCAAAGAGAAAATCCACCACAATGGAGTTGAGACGCTGGATCTCCTCGTCAAGGACGTCGATGTACCGTTTCGCGTCGTCCGCCGTCAGGCTTCCCTTTTTCACGAACAATTTCTTCAAGAGTTGCAGATGGATGCTCATCGCCGCGAGCGGGTTCTTCACTTCATGGGCGATGGAAGCGGCCATCGTGGTCATCGAGGCAAGATATTCGCTCTGATGGAGTTTTGCCGCAGCTTGGTTCTTCTCGGTTACATCGGAAAAAAGGACGAGGAACGAATCGTTCTTCAGTTCGTCGGATTCCACGACCCTGACGCTGATCGTCCGCACCCCGCCTCCCCATTGGTAGTCGAATTCCTTCGCCTCATCGCGACTTTCCGTCTCCAGGCATCGCTCGACATACTCCATCATCTCCTTGTCGTCGACGACGGACGAGAAAGCCATACCCTCGTACCCCCAACGGGAAGGAAGATACATCGGAATCATTTGCTGGCATTTGCCGTTGACGTATACGACCGAGCGATCGTTCTTGCAGAGAATCACCCCTTCCTGTACGGAATCGAGCACCGCTTCCAACATTTTCACGTCCCCGTCCAGATTGTTGATGATCGTTATGATCTGCTTGGTGTCCATCTGTCCGATCTTCCTGATCGCACGGGAAACGAATCTGTTCATCTCATCCCTCCATCATATGCAAATACAGGTTCTGCAGAAGCAACTTGCTGTTCTGGTTATAGAGCGCCGCCTCCCCCTGCATTTTTGAGACGGTGCGTTCAAGTTTCTCGGCCCTGCGTCCGTCGATGGAAGACGAGAGGAACGCGTCCTCGAAGAAGCCGAGAAGCCGCTCGAGAAAATACGTAACCTGACTAGGGAGCGTCAAACGTGAGACGATTTCGTCAAACTCGGCCTGCGGCAGTTCGCGCCCTAAGAGCGTCGAATCTGCGATGCGGCGCGCCATATCGCAGATATCCCTCGTGTCGATACCGCTGAACGAAAGGAAGAAGCATTCGAAATCGTCCACGGGAGAGGAAAGAAAACAGGGTTGAAGCAAGCTGTTGACCTGTTCCTTGGAAAGCGGGCTGAAAACAAATTTTCGCACTCTGGAGAGGATCGTCTGCATGATGCGTTCGGCATGGGCGCTGACCAATGTGAAATAAACGCCTTCGGGCGGTTCCTCCAGAATCTTCAACAGGCTGTTTCTCGCACCAACGTTCGCATCCTCCACATCTTCAATAATCACGAATCGCCTCCGCCCATCGGCGGTGGTCTCGCGACTCCATTCGTCAATCGCCCGTGTCTGCGCCACAGAAAGCGTCGTATCCTTTTTTTCCGCACCGAACAGCGCTTTCATCGCCATCCTGAGATCCTTGGCGTACGATGAGGCCTTCTTCTGCGGAATATCCCGCTCCTCCTCCGAGAGAGAATGAAGCAGATCATCCACCGCTCCTGCCGCCTCGTATGCGGCGTTCTGCGACTGGCTCGCCGTGGAGAGCAACGCCCCATGATACGAAAGCAAGCAGATACGGACGTTCCTGACGAGGAATATGCGGGAGAACTCCGTTCGGTTCTTCTCGAACAGGCTGATCGACGACTCTATGATGCTCCGATGGTCGCGCTGGCTGATGACGACCACGTTGTCCATGGAAAGATCGGAAAACTTCATGCAGGACGGGCACCGGCATCCGGACGCCCCGTTTTTCGCACAGGAAAGCACTCGCGCCAATTCCAGCGCCGTGGTCATGCGCAGACTGTATTTCGGCCCGCAGAATAGATTCGACTGCCCGAGCTTCCCGACCTGAATCGCATCGGAAAGCTCTTTCGCCACAACGGCCTGATATGGAGCGATTGCCTCGAACATCACGTGAACTGACTCTGGACCAATTCCTTGACCTTCGGAGTCAACGGATCGATCATATGGGTGATGAACTGGCTGTTGCCGAAGAGGTTCTGCACGTTCCACAACGTCTGCAACCTGAGAAAATAGCAGACGACGCCGATGACAAGGAGCGTCAGGAACATGTTCCACGCAAAGCCGAGAATGCGGTTGACCGCTTCCAGCCCGCTTCCGATGGAAAACACTTTCTCCATCGCCGAGCCAAGGCTACACAGGAGCGCATACCCCAAGGCGAACAGAATGATGAACGACAGGAACGAACTGAGAAACGCTCCCGTGGAGAATGTCTCGGCAAGTTTCTCCGCCATGCGTTTTGTGAACGCAAGGCCGACGAACAGTCCTGCGACATAACCGGCGCTCCGGGCGAAAGAAACGGCGAAGCCGGTAATCGCGCCGCCTATGCCCCCGATAAGAAGCAAGACCATGATGATCGTATCAATTGAATTGAAAACGGTATCGCCAATGGTAAATCCCCAATTCATGAGCGTCTCTCCTATCGTTTCATGCACGCCTTGATTACGCCGGCGATCTTTACGGCAGCATCGTCGGTGGCAAGCGCGCGCGCCTCTTCTCCCAGCTTACTCCGTTTTTCCTCATCTTCCAACAGGGAACGGACGATTTTGAGAAAATCTGCGTCGTCATGCAGAACGACCGCCGCTCCCTTCCTCTCCAAACGTTCCGCATTGAGGATCTGGTCGCCTCTGCTTGAGGACAGGGACAAAGGGACGAGCAGGGACGCCTTCCCGTAATGGCAGATTTCCCCCACCGTACCGGCGCCGCTTCGCGAGACGACAAGATCCGCCGCCTGATACAGTTCATTGATTTCGTCCCCGATATACGGCATACAAACGTATCCGGCCTTGTTAAGCGGCTTCCATTCCGCTTCTCCGCACTGGTGGCAGACAAAGCAACAGGAAGTGAGTTCGTCCAGATTGTCCCATATCATCCGATTGATCTGGCGCGAGCCCTGGCTCCCTCCGAGGACGAGAAGCAACGGCCTCTCCGTTCCAAGCTTCCGCTTCACGTCAAACCGCGGAGGAACAAGGAGCTCCCTTCTGATGGGATTCCCCGTCACCACCACTTTTTCCGGGGGAAGGCCTTCGGCCGCTTCACGGAAAGCCACGCATACCTTTTTCGCCCACCTGCTGTTGATCTTCGTCGCAAGACCGGGGGCGGCATCCGACTCATGCGTCACAACCGGAATACGCGCGATGTGCGCCGCGGCGACGGCGGGAACGCTTACGTATCCCCCTTTTGAAAACAACACATCCGGCCTGTATCTGAGCAGGATGCACAGAGACTGCAGGAAACCGAGGGCGATCAGGGGAATGTCCGTAACGTTCCGGAAAGAAAAGTATCGTCTGAGTTTCCCCGAGAAAAGGCCGACGAACGGGACGCCTTCATTCTCGACCGCTTTTCGTTCGGCGGGATGACGGCTCCCCAAAAACAGACATTCGTATCCAGGCTCCCCACAGAGCGCCTGATGGACGGAGAGCGCAGGGTTGACATGTCCCATCGTCCCTCCCCCGACATAACAGATACGCATGCCCCTACTATACCAGAATCCGGTTTTTTTGCCACCATGCATCATACCGCTTTTCTCTTGCCGACGGTTTCTGTATACTTAAGGAAAGTCTTGTACAGAAAAAATCATACGGAAAAGAGAGATACTCCGATGGGATTATTTGAGAAATTGTTCGGCACGAAACAAGAGAAGGACGTGAAGGCCCTCTGGCCGATCGTCCGCAAAGTGAATGACGAGGAAGCGTGGGCAAAAAGTCTGAAAGACGAGGATTTCCCGACCCAGACGGCAAGCTTCCGACAGCAGGTGGCAGAAGGAACGGGTCTTGACGCATTGCTTCCAAAAGAATTCGCGCTCGCCAGGGAAGCGACCTACCGCGTACTTGGGCAACGGCGGTTCGACGTGCAGATCATGGGTGCCGTCGTTCTCCATCAGGGAAAAATCCTTGAGATGAAGACCGGTGAAGGCAAAACCCTTTCCTGCGTCCCCGCCGCATATCTGAACGCACTGGAAGGCAAAGGCGTCCACGTGGTGACGGTCAACGATTACCTCGCGGGACGGGATAGCGGCTGGATGGGACCGATCTACCGGTTCCTCGGGTTGACCGTCGGGGTGATTCTCTCTGACATGGACAACGAGGCGCGGAGAAACAATTACGCCTGCGACGTCACGTACGGGACAAACAATGAGTTCGGGTTCGATTATCTGAGGGACAACATGAAGTGGTCGGCGGCGGAGAAGATCCAACCGAAACATCACTACTGCATCATCGATGAGATCGACTCGATCCTGATCGACGAGGCGCGCACGCCGCTGATCATCAGCGGGCAGGCGGAGGACGACACGCGCGAGGTGCACGGCGCGAAGGTAGTCGCTCCTTACCTGAAGGAATGCGAAAAGGATCCCGCCACAGGAGATTATTACGAAGAGGATCCGTTGGCCCGATTCGACAAGAACGCCAAACCGTTCGATGCCCACGGCGACTACAAGCTCGACGAAAAGCAGAAAAACGTCTCCTTCACCAGCGAAGGCATGACCCACATGGAAGAACTCCTGCAACGCAACCATGTCATCACAGGCAGCCTGTACGACGACGAGAATTTCGAATTCGTCCATTACGTCACCCAATCGGTACGGGCGCTGAAACTGTACCACAAGGACGTCGACTATGTCGTCGCCGACGGAAAAGTCCAGATCGTCGACGAGTTTACGGGGCGTATCCTCGTCGGACGCCGTTACAGCGACGGACTGCATCAGGCCATCGAGGCAAAGGAAGGCATCAAGGTGATGGGCCAGAACAAAACGCTGGCTACCATCACGTTCCAGAATTTCTTCCGTATGTACGACAAGCTTTCCGGCATGACCGGTACCGCGGACACCGAAGCGCCGGAATTCATGAACATCTACAAACTGGACGTCGTGGTCGTCCCGACCAACGTTCCGTGCCAGCGCAAGGATCTGGGGGACCTCGTCTACTACAACGAACAGTTCAAATACCAGGCGATCTGCGAGGAGATCAAGAAAATCCACGCCACAGGGCAACCGATCCTCGTGGGAACGATCAGCATCGAGAAAAGCGAACTGCTTTCCTCCCTTTTGATGAAAATGGGCATCAAACACGAGGTTCTCAATGCGAAAAACCATGCGCGAGAAGCGTTGATCATCGAAAACGCAGGTGCGGAAGGGGCCGTGACGATAGCCACCAACATGGCGGGCCGCGGCACTGACATCAAACTCGGCGGAAGCCCCGAATCCATGGCCAGAAAACTTATCGGTTCCGACGCGACGCCGGAGCAGATGAAGGATGCGTTGGTGAAGGTGATGCCCGACTGGAAGAAGCGGTACGAACGCGTCAAGGAAACCGGCGGACTGTATGTCATCGGAACGGAACGCCACGAGTCACGGCGCATCGACAACCAGCTCCGTGGACGATCCGGTCGTCAGGGGGACCCCGGCACCAGCAGATTTTTCGTTTCGTTGGACGACAACCTGATGCGTTTGTTCGCAAACGACAACATGAAGGCGATGCTGGGCAAGATCGGGATGCAGGACGGCGAACCGATCG
>JBAXYP010000119.1:0-5787 GCA_041670725.1 Sphaerochaetaceae bacterium | reverse complement strand
TTTTTCGTCCTGATCGATTTGATCGATGCCAGATCGTCGAAGTCCTTTCCCATCATCTTCGCCACCAACTGGTACCGGGGAAGATCGTGGACGGTGTATTCGCCGACGAGCTTTCCGTTTCTCAGAACGGTAATGCGATCGCAAACCTCATACACCTGTTCGAGGAAATGAGTGACGAAAATGATGCCGACCCCGCGTGCCTTAAGCGCACGCATTACGTCGAAAAGTTTGGCGACCTCTTCCTCGTCCAGCGAAGAGGTCGGTTCGTCGAAAATCAATACCTTGCACTGCATGTCCACAGCCCGGGCGATGGCGACCATCTGTTGCAAAGCGATGGAATAATGTCCGACCGGAACAGTCACGTCCGCGTCGATGCTGAATTTCCTCATCAGTTCCGAAGCCTTGGCGTTCATCATCTTCCAGTCGATGAACCCATGCTTTCTCGGTTCCCTTCCGATGTAGACATTCTCGGCAATCGAGAGGTTGGGACAGAGATTCACCTCCTGATACACGGTACTGATGCAAAGCCGCTGCGCATCTTCCGGAGACTTATTCTCGACGAGGTGATCCACACCCGCAAGACGTATCTCGCCCGAATCCTTCTCGTATACGCCGGTCAACACTTTGATCAATGTCGACTTACCGGCTCCGTTCTCCCCCATCAACGCATGGATCTCCCCTCTGCGAAGCGTGAAGTCCACGTCTTCAAGTGCTTTTACGCCGGGAAACGTCATGCAAATTCCATGCATGGCGAGAACGATCGAATCATCCATGACCACACCTCCTTGGTCCTGTCAAAAAAAGGGCAGAGGAGCATTCCTCCGCCCTTGTCGTTTCCCGTGATCGGAGGATCAATACAATCTGGTAGCTTTGATGGCTTTGAGATCCATCGTGGTATCGAACAACTTCTCATCGACATACTGGATCTTGTTGACTTTCTCACCGGCCTGCAGTTTCTTGATGATGGCGTCCACGCGCGGCCCGTGCAACGGGTTGCATTCCACGGAACAGTTCATATCGCCGGCCATCATGGCATCGAATGCGGCGGCTACGGCATCAAAAGAGATGATGATGATATCTCCATTCGGCCCGCAGGTCTTTCCTGCAGCTTTGATGGCATCGATGGCGCCGAAGGCCATGTTATCGTTTTCCGCGACGACAACGTCAATGTCGGGATAGCTCTTCAGGAACGATTCCATGACTTCCTGTCCCTTCGCTTGGGTGAATTCGCCGGTCTGCGTGGCAAGCATATGCCATTTGGAATGTTCTTTCAGCTTGTCACCGAATCCCTCGGTCCTTCCAACCTGAGCGGATGCACCGATCGTCCCCTGCAATGTCACGATATTGATGTCATCGTTCTCACGACCCTGTTTCTTCAAATAAGCGGCAAGCCAATCGCCGGCATCATGTCCTTCCTTGATGAAGTTCCCGCCTACCCAGCAGGTATACAGGGAATCATCGGAAAGTTTCATCTGACGATCAGAAAGAATGACGGGAATCCCCGCATCCTTCGCTTCCTTCAGAACCGTTTCCCATCCCGTCTCGACAACCGGTGCGACGACGATATAGTCGACATCCTGCTGGATGAAACTGCGGATCGCCTTGATCTGATTTTCCTGTTTCTGCTGCGCATCGTCGAAAATCAGCTTATATCCGTTCTCTTCGGTGAATGTACTCTTGAAAGACTTGGTGTTCGCCGTTCTCCAGTCGGATTCGGCACCGACCTGCGCATACCCGACGACAATCAGTTTTTTCCCGGCTTCCGCCGCCGGGGTTGCTTTTTGTTCCGTTCCGCCCTGCGCAAACGCACCGGAAAGGACAACAAGCGCCATCAGCACGATAGCAAGTGTTTTTTTCATACCTCTTTTCTCCTTTCTCCTTCATCCATTTCGGATGATAATCTCAGTCTACGGCGTATCGGTGAAAAAGATACGGAAGGACTTCCGCTCTTTATGGGAATTTTTTCTGAAACGAAGGAAGAAATCCGGCTGTCAAGAGAGAAAATCTTCCGAAAAAGGTGAGAATTTTCCGAAATCATCAAAAACGTTTCATTCAAGAAAGAGATGCGAGAGCTGGGATCCGAACCTTCGCCGTTGTCCCTTTGCCAATCTCGCTTTCAAAGAAAATGCCATATCCCGATCCATAGGTAAGGAGAATCCTCTGCTCGACGTTGTACAACCCGAAACTTGTTTTCTCGTCGTTTTTCTCTTTGATGGAAGCTCGGAGTGCCATAAGTTTTTCCTCGGTCATCCCGATACCGTTGTCGGAGATGACGAACAAGAGATCGTCCCCTTCCTTACACCCGGTGATGGTAATTTTCCCTTTCCCTCGTTTTTCCTTGATGCCATGGTAGAGCGCATTCTCCACCAACGGCTGGAGCGTGAGTTTCAAAATGGAATACCCAAGAATGTCGTGGTCGAAATCCAACGAATAGGAAAGGATGTCCTGATAACGCATTTCCTGAATCTCGAGGTAGCTCTCCACATGCCGTTTCTCTTCCTGTACGGTGATGTAATCCCTACCGGAGGAGAGGGTCGTCCTGAAAAAGTCGGAGAGATACGTGATCATCCGGACGGCATCGCCAGGCATGCCGCTTTCCACCAACGCAACGATTGTATCCAGCGTATTGTACAGAAAATGCGGATTGATCTGCGCCTGATAGAGTTTCAGTTCGTACGAACGCAGGTTTTCCTGCTCCTTTGTCGTCGTCTTGATCAACGCCTGGATTTCTTCCGTCATTTGATTGAAACTCGCCGCGAGTACACTCAGTTCGTTGTCGTACTCCTCGCTGAGCCGGACGGAAAAATCTCCGCGTCCGATCGCCTGCGCCGCCACGACAATCTCTCCGATCGGCTTCTTCACCTTGGAAAGGACGTTGTGACTGTACCAAGCGGAAAAGAGCATGTAGGATGCGAAGACGGCAACGAACAGCAGGACGAACTGGAACGTACGATGGTACAGGTTCTGCCGAAGAGTCTCCATGCTCTGCGCCTCATAGAAGATATACTCCTGGATCTGTTCCTGGATCAATTCGGTAAGAATATAAACGTTCAGATCGAGGAGACGCATGTTTTCATCGTAATGGCCGTATACCTGGGCGCTTTGCTCGACTTTGCGGCACACTTTTTCCAGATTGTCCAAATCCTGATGGATCACCCGAATCCGCCGCATGTTCTCCGCATTGGAGATGTCCCTCAGATCGACGAATACGTTTCTGGTCTCGTTGATCAACTCGTAAGGATCGGTCGTTTCCTCATAGGCGACTTTCTTCTTCAGGTTCTCCACGCTGCAGGCATTTGCCACCACCAGATACATCGTGTGGTCGATCTGCTCCTTGAACCGTACCGAGTATCGGTTCGCCTCGGTGATGTTCCTGACGATACGGTCGTAGGAAAGCGTCGTGCTGACCAAGGAAAACAACATGATGCAGAAGAACACCACCACGGGCACGGTGCTGATCATATTGTTCAGCCGAAGACGATGGAGCAAGGAACGACGTTTCATCCATTACCCCCTGTCCCGGAATTCCTTTGGCGTACACCCGACGATTTTCTTGAACAGATAACCGAAATAATGGGAATCCTGATACCCGACCTCTTGGGCGATGTCGGACGGACGCATCGAAGAACTCATCAAAAGTCCCTCCGCTTTTTGCATCCTCGCCTCGGTAAGGAATTCGATGAACGTTCTGCCCGCTTCCTGACTGAAAATCGTGGAAAAATAATTCGGACTCATATGGATGAAGTCGGCCACACTGTTCAGAGAGAGACCATAATCCCCGACATGTTCGGAGATATATTGCTTCGCCCGTTCGATTTGCTGATAGTATTTTCGGTTCGCCTGCCGGTCCCGTTCCGCGATGACGGAGGCCAACAACTTCGCAAGATAGCCGCAAAGGTCGTCCGCCGAATGGATCAAGGCAAGATCAGGCCCCAACAAACAACGATTCTCTTTCGGGAGGGCGGAAATACACGGAAACGCAAGGGCGCAATAATAAGCGTTCATCGCCACATATCCGCGGAACGTCGGCACTTCGCAGTTCTGCTCGCCGATGGATCCAAGATACTGTTCGCAAAAACCGGGAATCTCCTCCTCTGTACCCATAGAGAAAAACTCCTCCAGATGATGCCAACTCAAAGAGGAAGGATCGACCAACGGCATCGTATGGCTTTGCGTCGCGTCTTCGGCTCTGACGATCTGATTGGTCGCGGTAAAAAACCGTGAGGAGAATGCCTTGTTCGCTTCCTGATAGGAGCGGGACAACTCGGAAAGACGGTTCACCGTCGAGCCGACTCCGCCGAAGTATTGGGCGAGCGGATGCGACAGGCCTATCTTCCGCAATGTCTCCGACACGGATGAGACCAACGCCGTCACGCCGGCAGGATCGGCCGCCTCAAGGATAATGGCGATACCGTCGAATCCCCGACCAAAGACAAGCATCCCCGCCGTATCGCGAAACGCTTCGACGACACTTTCCGTAGCCTGCTGTACCTGCCACGCTGAATCGGGCGTTTCATCGCGCTGCAGGAACTTGCAGAGCAATATCCCATAGTACGGCGCGACGAGATTCATCCCAAGCCGCTCCCCGTCGATGATGAGATCGGGGATGCTTTTTCGCCTCTCCAGCAAATGGTTGAAGAGCAGGTTCCGCTCCAGGATATACTTGCCTTCCATCTCTTTCTGATACGTCTTCAGGAGGGATGCATCTTCCCGCTCGTCCTCTATTCGTTTCGAAACCTGCTTGATCGCTTCAAGAAGACGCTCGGAGGTGATCGGTTTTGAGAGATAATCGGTGACCCCGATGGATATCGCTTTTTTTGCGAAATCAAAATCCCGGAACCCCGAGAGGATCAGGATCTTGGTCGCGGGCAATTCCTTCTTGACCAGTGCGGACAGTTCCAGCCCGTCCATGAAAGGCATCTTCACGTCGGTGATCAGGATGTCCGGCTTCTCCCTACGAATCAACGGCAGGGCAATCTCGCCGTCTCCCGCTTCCCCGCAGAATTGAAATCCTTCTTTCTCCCAGTTTATGTTTTCCCTGATGCTTTTGCGGATAATAAATTCATCCTCGACAAGAAAAACCTTGATCATGCCCCTTCCTCAGGTATCATGATAGCTCCTGTCGTGGCTTCACACCAGCAAAAAAAGCAAAAAATGTTAACGTACACAAGCCGGAAAACGATTCATTCCACAATCGTCACCGTATCTTCCTTGACATGCCACGTTCCGGCAGACGGAACCGCCCCGTATCCGAGAGCGAGCACCGCTTTCGGGACATACCCCGCGGGAACTCCGAAAGAGGCATAATCTTTCGACATCCTGCTGATTCTGTTGCACCAAACAGAGGAAAGACCAAGGGAGTGCGCGGCTTGCATCATGTTGGTCATGGCGCACGCAGTATCCTGCAGAGCAAACTCGTTGCCCTCTTCGATGGAGACGATCACCAACGTGGGAGCCTGATAGAAGCTCCCTCCTTTGCCGTCCCCTCCAACGGCAAAATCCAATGCGCAGATTTTCTCCCAGGAACGTATCACGGTGAAATGCCATGGCTCCTGATGCATGCCGTTGGGGGCGTATCTTCCCACCTCGACGACTTGCAGGGTAAGATCCAACGGAACCTGTTTTTTCATGTACGCCCGCGTACTTCTGCGCGACAACAATGATTCCATTACTTCATTCATGACTTCTTCTCCTTCTTTTCCACCGTCTGCCGGTTGAGGATGCGCGCCATCGGAACAAACCCCTCTCCCATCACCTGATAGGTTTCATGGACAAATACAAATGCAT
>JBAXYP010000118.1:0-5793 GCA_041670725.1 Sphaerochaetaceae bacterium | reverse complement strand
CCAGCGAATGGGCGATGCGGTTGATCGACACCCCAGAGGAAATACTCGGCATGTCCGTCTCTTATCTGAACATTTTCTTCCTTGGAATGATTCCGATGTTCGTCTACAACATGAGTGCTTCCGGGCTCCGCTCGATGGGAGACAGCAAACGTCCCTTGTACATTTTAATTCTCGGATGTTTGGTCAATATTGCATTGGACGTCCTGTTCGTCGCCATATTCGGCTGGGGGGTCGCCGGCGCAGCATGGGCGACGGTCGGATGCGAAGCGATCAGCGCGGCGTTGGGCATCCACTTTCTCAGGCACAACGGAGATCCGGCGAACTGCTTTTCATTCCACGGACTCGGCATTAACGGAGACATCTGCAAGAAAATGCTCTATCTCGGAGTGCCGGCGGGCATCCAAGGCTCGATGTACTCAATCTCCAATATTATCATCCAGGGCTCGATCAACAGTCTGGGAACCAACATCATCGCGGCCAATGCCGCATATGGCAAGGTCGACACGCTTTTCTGGATGTGCATCAACAGTTTCGGCGTCGCCATGACGGTGTTCAGCGGACAGAACTACGGCGCCGCCCAATACCGGAGGGTGCGCAAAGGTACGATGGTGTGCCTCTCGATGAGTTCGGTGATGTCTATCCTGTTTTCTGTCGTCTTTCTTCTCTTCGGACGATCGTTTCTCTCCCTTTTCACCACCGATCGAACGGTCCTGGACGAAGGAGTGACGATTCTCCGGTGCGTCGCGCCGTTCTTCATCACCTGGGTCTCCATCGAAATTCTTTCCGGAACGATCCGAGGATGCGGGCAAAGCGTCGTACCGACGCTCCTGACCGTCTTCGGCGTCTGCGTCCTCAGAATCCTCTGGGTAATCTTCGTCTTCCCTTCCCATCACACCATCCAGACGGTAATGTACGTTTATCCGTTCTCTTGGGTCATCACCAGCATTTTGTTTTGGATCTACTATCTGACGGGACATTGGATGATCGAAGAGAAATGAAGCAAAAGACATGCATACGTACTGCATAAGTATGCAATTTTTGCAGATATAGTGACAAAGTTTTTCCAACTCGCTATAGTAGGCGTATACGCAGGGAGGAATACTGCCCAGGAATCCTTCCTGACCTGTCTGTATAAGGACAAAGGCGTCCGACAACGACACACAGCGATGCGTGTCGTTATCGGTCGCTTTTTTTATCCACGTTTGGGAGGGATTTCATGACGGAGCAAGATTATCACCAGCGAGGATTCCTCGAAGGGAAAGAACGCATCTCCAGCGGTTGCGCCATCTGCGGTTTCATCAACAAAAACGGGAAACGGTTCAGCGGAGAGGACGCCATACGGTCCATTTCCATCATGCATGACCGTTCAAACGGTCTCGGAGGCGGATTTGCCGGTTACGGCATCTATCCCGAGTACAAAGATTACTATGCCCTGCATATTTTCTACTACGGACAGGACGCGAAACGTTTGACGGAGGAATTCCTGGACGAGCATTTCGATTTGATCAACCTATCGAAAATCCCTACCGAGAAAAACCCTCGGATCACCGACGAACCCCTGATTTGGAGATACTTCGTCACCCCGCTCCCCACCAAACTCGCATCCAGTCAGCTGGGTCCCGACGAATTCGTCGCCCGATGCGTCATCAACATCAACTCGACGATCAGCAACGCCTACGTGTTTTCCAGCGGGAAGAACATGGGTGTGTTCAAGGCGGTCGGTTATCCTGAGGACGTCGGACGATTCTACAAGTTGGATGAATATGCCGGTTACAGTTGGACGGTCCACGGCCGCTATCCGACCAACACACCGGGATGGTGGGCCGGTTCCCATCCGTTTGCCCTTCTCGACTATTCGGTCGTCCACAACGGAGAGATTTCCTCGTATGACGCCAACAGACGGTGGATCGAGATGTACGGTTACCGGTGCACGTTGAAGACGGACACCGAGGTCATTACTTATATCATCGACTATCTGCACCGCAAGCAGGGATTGACGCTGACCGAAGTGGCTCATGTGATCGCCGCCCCCTTCTGGTCCACCATCGCGCGAATGGAACCGGAAGCCAAAGCGGAATACACGTATCTCCGTAATACGTTCGCCAGCCTGCTCATCACCGGACCGTTCTCCATCATCCTCGGATTCAACGGCGGCCTGATGGCGCTGAACGACCGGTTGAAGCTCAGATCTCTCGTCGCCGCGGAAAAAGGCGACATGGTGTATTTTGCCAGCGAGGAAGCGGCCATCAGGGTGGTCGAGCCGAACCCAACCAGCGTATGGTACCCCTCCGGCGGACAACCGGTGATCGTCACCCTGAACCAACACTGAGGAGGCCGGAAGATGAGCATCAATTATCTGTATCCCGAATTTGAAGTCGTCAGGGACCAAAGCCGCTGCATTTGCTGCAGGGTCTGTGAACGGCAATGCGCCAACAGCGTCCATCACTACGACGCCGAAACCAAAATGATGGTCGGTGACGAATCGAAATGCGTAGACTGCCATCGATGCGTCACCCTATGTCCGACCCGTGCGCTGAAAATTGTCAAAAGTGATTTGGTGTTCCGAGAGAACGCCAACTGGGGAAAGGATGTAATCGAGGACATTTACCGTCAGGCGGAGACCGGAGGCGCGCTTCTCTCTTCGATGGGAACGCCAAAGAGCTATCCTGTCTATTGGGACAAAATGCTGATCAACGCGTCCCAAGTGACCAACCCGTCCATCGACCCGCTCCGCGAACCGATGGAGACGCAGGTGTTTCTCGGAGCGAAGAACGACACCATCCAACGGGACGCCGACGGGAAGATCATCACCAAGACGAAAGCCCAGTTGAAGCTTTCCGTACCGATCATGTTCAGTGCGATGAGCTATGGCTCGATCAGTTACAACGCCCACAAGAGTCTTGCGCTCGCGGCGCAACAACTCGGTACTTATTACAACACCGGCGAGGGAGGACTTCACGAGGATTTCTACCAGTATGGCGCCAACACCATCGTGCAGGTGGCATCCGGCCGTTTCGGAGTCCATCCTGACTATCTGAAGGCTGGAGCGGCCATAGAAATCAAAATGGGGCAAGGTGCGAAACCGGGAATCGGCGGGCATCTTCCCGGAACAAAAATCGTCGGGGATATTTCCAAGACAAGAATGATTCCGGAAGGATCGGACGCCATCAGTCCGGCGCCGCACCATGACATCTACTCCATTGAGGACCTACGCCAACTGGTCTACATGTTGAAGGAAGCGACGGGGTACACAAAACCGGTAATCGTCAAGATCGCTGCAGTACACAACGTGAGCGCCATCGCCAGCGGCATCGCCCGAAGCGGTGCGGACATTATCGCCATTGACGGATTCCGGGGCGGTACCGGAGCGGCGCCGGCAAGAATCCGCGACAACGTGGGCATTCCCATCGAACTGGCGCTTGCGGCAGTGGACAAACGGCTTCGGGAAGAAGGGATACGCAATAATGTCTCCTTGGTGGTGGGCGGTTCGATCCGTTCGTCGGCCGACGTAATCAAGGCGATCGCCCTGGGAGCGGACGCCGTCTACATCGCTACCAGCGCGCTTTTGGCACTGGGATGCCACCTTTGCAGGACATGCCAGAACGGCAAATGCAATTGGGGCATCGCCACCCAGCGTCCGGAGTTGGTCAAACGGCTCAACCCGGAGATCGGGAGCCAACGTCTGGTCAATCTCATCACGGCGTGGAAGAACGAAATCATGGAAATGATGGGCGGCATGGGTATCAATTCGATCGAGGCGCTGAAAGGCAATCGCCTGATGCTTCGCGGGATCGGGTTGACGGAAAAAGAACTGGAGATCCTCGGGATCCTCCATGCCGGACAGTGAGGGGGGATAAGATGAGGAGGATTTACGTCAACGAGCAATGGTGTCTGGGATGCCATCTGTGCGAATACAACTGCGCGTTCGCCGGCAGTGGAAAAGACAGCATGATCAAGGCGCTGAAGGATGCCCACATTCATCCACGGATCCACGTCGAGGAACACGACGGCATCACATTCGCCGTCAACTGCAGACAATGCACCGAACCGCTGTGTGTCAAAGCGTGCATAGGCGGGGCGTTGTCCATACAGGACGGAGTCGTCGTCATCGACAAAGACCGGTGCGTTGGCTGTTACTCCTGCATCATGGCCTGTCCGTACGGCGCCCTGATGCCGGGAGAAAACGGCGTGATGCAGAAGTGCGAACTCTGCAAGAACACGCCCTCGGGCGTTCCCGCCTGTGTCGCCGGATGCCCCAACAAGGCCATTGTATTCGAGGAGCGATAAGATGGAATACGCGATCATTGGAAATTCCGTCGCCGCGGTCGGTTGCATCGAAGGCATCAGAGCCGTGGACAAGGAAGGAAACATCACCGTCATCAGCGACGAGAAGGAACCGTGCTATTCCCGTCCCTTGATCTCCTACTATCTGATGGGCAAGACCACCAACGAGCATCTCGTCTACCGGGACGCTACGTGGTTCTCACAGATGCACGTCACACAGAAACTCGGTACAAAAGTAACGGCCATCGATCCAAAGACGAAAATATTGTCCACGGACAACGCCGGAACGATTCCGTACGACAAACTGCTCGTCTCCACCGGCAGCAGAGCCTTCGTTCCTCCGATGCAGCATTTGGAGAAGGTGAAACGACAATTCACGTTCATGACGATCGAAGACGCGAAAGCACTGGAAAAAGCCGTCACCATCGAAAGTGAGGTGCTGATCATCGGCGCCGGTTTGATCGGACTAAAGTGCGCCGAAGGATTGTACCATCGGGTCAAGCACATCACCATCGTGGATCTCGCCCCGCGCGTATTGCCCACCATCCTGGACGAGGAAGGCTCGATGCGGGTCCAACGGTATCTCGAGTCCATGGGAATGACCTTTATCCTCGAACAGAGCGCCAAGGACTTCTCCGAACACGAAGCGACGCTGACCGACGGGCGGAATATCGGATTCGATGTTCTCGTACTGGCTGTCGGTGTCAGGCCGAACACCGCCTTGCTCAAGAACAGTGGAGGAGAAGTGAACAAAGGAATCGTCATCGACGAGAAGTGCCGTACGACACTTTCCGACATATGGGCGGCCGGCGACTGTACGGAGGGGATGGACGATGCGTCCGGCACGAAGCATATCATCGCCATCTTCCCCAATGCGCGGCTCCAGGGAGAGGCGGCGGGAAAGAACATGGCCGGAGAAGAGACGAGCGTCTCCCCGACCATTCCGATGAATGCCACCGGACTCTTCGACCTCCATATGATCACCGCCGGCTCGTACAGCGGAGAGGATATTGTGGAAAAAACGGAAAGCGGGTACAAGCGGCTCTTTACCAAGGAGGATCGTCTTGTCGGATTCATTTTGGTAGGGGATACCATTGCCAGAGCAGGAATCTACACATCACTTATCCGCAATAAAACAGATTTGAAGACAATTGATTTCGCCATGATCAGCGAACATCCGCAACTCATGGCATTCGCCAAAAAAGACAGAGCCCGAAAACTTGGAGGCGTGCAATGACCAGCATCGACGTGGGATTAAGATCATTTGAAGAACTCAACGAACAGATTCGCATCTCGAGCGAAACGGATTTCACTTTATACAACGTGAACGGGCAACGATACATCGGTTGCGGTTTGAAAGGACGAAACATCACCATCAACGGAGTTCCGGGCAACGCGCTCGGCGCTGTCCTCGACGGCTCGACGATCGTCGTCAACAACAACGCTCAGGATGCCACCGGAGACACGATGAACGATGGGAAAATCTTCATCAAAGGGGACTGTGGGGAT
>JBAXYP010000117.1:0-5807 GCA_041670725.1 Sphaerochaetaceae bacterium | reverse complement strand
CAGTATGAAACCATCTTTGATAAAGGATAGTGACATGTACGCACTTGTAGAAATTCTCGGTAAGCAGTACAAGGCCATCGAAGGCGAAACCCTCCGTGTCGATCATATCGACCTGAAGAAAGCCGGCGATTCGCTTGAGTACGCTTCTGTCCTCGCCATCGTTGACGAGAACAACGCCAAATTCGGCACCCCGTACGTGGAAGGCGCAAAAGTGCAGGCTTCCTACCTCGGCGACAAGCTTGGCGACAAGGTACGTGTGTTCAAGTATGAACGCCGTAAGGGGTATCGCAGGACCCAAGGACACCGCGAGCAATATTCGTTGATCAAGATCGATCATGTGATCGCGTAAGGAGAAGGAATTATGGCACATAAGAAAGGTGGCGGTAGCTCCAGAAATGGTCGTGATTCTCGTTCCCAGCGTCTCGGCGTGAAGCGATTCGGCGGCCAGGTGGTCAAAGCTGGCGAGATCATCATTCGTCAGCACGGAACCAAGTTCCATCCCGGCAAGAATGTCGGTATGGGGACGGATTACACGATTTTCGCAAAAATTCCCGGGACGGTGCTGTTTCACGAGCGGATGAACCGCAAGTACATCAGCATTCAGCCTATCGTCTCCGGCAAGCAACAACCCCAAGCCGAACAGGGCAAATAGGGAAGCAGAGCCTGGTATGGTAGGGTTTGCTGACGAGACCTACATCGATGTTGCCTCCGGTAACGGAGGCAACGGTTGTGTTTCTTTCCGAAGGGAAAAGTTTGTTCCCAAAGGCGGCCCTGACGGTGGCGACGGTGGGCGCGGCGGTGATGTCATTTTCGTGGTGAAAAACAATCTCCGTACGTTGGGCCGACTGAAAATGATCCGCTCGTTCAAAGCGGAGAACGGACAGAACGGTGGCGGCGCCCGGTGTTTCGGAAGGGACGGCAGGGATGTAGAGGTCGAGGTTCCTCCTGGAACGGTGCTGAAGAACCCCGAGACGGGAGAGGTCATTCAGGATTTGACCGGCATGGACCGTTTCGTATTTCTCAAGGGAGGCAAGGGCGGACTCGGCAACTGGCATTTCCGCTCTTCCACGCGGCAGACGCCGCGATTCGCACAGCCCGGGCAAGAAGGAATGGCGATGCGGGTCGGCGTGGAACTACAGATTATCGCCGACATAGGTTTGGTCGGATATCCAAATGCGGGTAAGAGTACGTTGCTCAACGCGTTGACCAACGCACAGGCGAAAGTGGCCGGGTATCCTTTCACGACGAAAATTCCCCAACTTGGCATGATGCGCTATGACGGGCGGGATGTGATCATCGCCGACATTCCCGGCTTGATCGACGGTGCGAGCCAGGGGGCGGGCATGGGGATCAAATTCCTCAAGCACATCACCCGTACGCAGGGATTGGCGTTCTTGATCGATCTGTCGGACGAACGGTACCTCACCGCCTATGATTCCCTTTGCAAGGAACTTTTCACCTTCGAACCTGCATTGCTGGATAAACCTCAGGTGATTGTCGGAACGCATCTCGATGCGGAGAGCGCGACGGAACATTTGCAGGAGTTGGAAAAGAAATATCCTGAGAAAACGATTGTTGGCATCTGCGTATTTCTTGAGGAAGGAATCACCGACATCCAGAAAGCATTCATTCATCTGGTGGGGGAAGCAGGGAAAAAGCCGGACGACGCATCCTCGTTCACCACAAGAGTGGATAAGGACGCAGAGTATCGGGAGGAACCGTAGGGTGGAAGCAAAACGTACGGCGATGGTCGGCGGGAGTTTTGATCCTGTGCATCGCGGGCATCTCCATCTGATTCATACGGTTCTGACGCGTACTGATTTTCGCAGATTCGTTTTTGTTCCCGTTGCGGTAAACAATTTCAAACGGGAACATGTACCTGCGCCGGCTGTCGATCGACTTTCAATGCTCCGATTGGCAGTAGCGGCGTATCCCGTCTTATACCCCGACGATCCCGAGCGCGAAATCATCGTGGATGATTGCGAGATTCGACGCGGAGGCGTTTCCTATACGGTGGATACGGCGAAGGACCTTTCGAATCGGTATCCGTTGCTCGGAAGGCTGGGGGTCGTCCTGGGAGACGATTTGCTTTCTGGATTGGAAGGCTGGCGCGCGTACCGTACACTGAGGGATTTGGTGACGTTTGTCGTCATCCGCCGTTCTCCACGCGGGGTCGTTTTCCCGACTGACGGGAAAGCCGACGTTCGGTTTGTCGGCGGGGATGTATATCACGACAGTTCATCGGAGATACGGGACGAACTTGCCGCTTTGGCGTCCGGGGAGCCGATGCCTCCTTCGGTGAGGTCGATGATGGTAAAGGAGGTGGCGGACTATGTCGAGACGCATCGATTGTACCGAGTTACGGACGGAAATCTGTAAGTTGGAAAGTCCGCACCGTTCGGAACATAGTATCAGCGTCGCAAAGACGAACGTCATGCTGGCGCGTCGCTACCGCGAAGGAATTGACGAAACCGTTTTGACCGCCACCGGCTTGTTGCATGATTTATGCAGGGAATGGAGTGATGAGCGGTTGTATGCTTTTTGCGAGAAGCATCACGTGGAACTGGAACGGGAAGAGCAGGCATGCCCTTGGTTGTTGCACAGCCCTGTTGCGGCCGGGTTGCTCCGGGAAGAAGGGTATCCGGAAGAAATGTGCGTCGCCATTCGGTGGCATACTCTCGGTTCCGTTTCCATGGGACGGTTGGGGTTGATCGTCTTCATCAGCGATTACCTTGAACCGCATCGCACCCACATTACGGAAGACGAACGCAGGCAATTGCTTTTGCCTGATACGTTGGAAGGGGTCTGTCTTGCGGTTCTCACGTTGCAGGACGCATACTTCAGGGAGAAAGGCAGGTGCAACGCCGCGGTGACCGATACTTTGGAGCGATTTCTGAAGGAGGGAGGCCGGCTTTGAGGCGGATTGTGTTTCTGATTGTATCCTGTCTGCCGTTTCTTTGTTCTTGCGCTTCTCCCGCCTCCCGCGCAGATTATCTTTTTTTCGGTGACGATGCGGTTGTCCTTGTGGAGCGAGGGGATCTTCTTGTCGTTGTTGACGTGCCGGCAGGAATCGCCCAAAGGTACGCGGCGTACAAAGGGGTCGAAGTCAGGCAGGCGCTTCCTTCCTTGTTTGCGCTTCCCATCGGAAGCATCGGTGGTGGTTCCGAGGAGGATCTTCGGCGAATACGCGGACTTTTTGCCACCATTGCGACGGAAATGGGGGCGAGGGACGGAGTGCTTGCCCTTAAGGGGATCGTCCCTTCCATGAAGAAAAGCACGTTCGGATCCACCTTGGACTCGTTGGCGGGAATGGCGGGGTTATGGGATAAGATGGTGGACAAAAGTGCGTGGCGCCATTATGATGTGGCTCGTTTCCTTGATGGGGAAACGATCGATTGGACGGTACAGGAGCCATACTTCAGGGTGTGGCTGAACGGAGCCTTGGAAGAAGGCGGAAGGAGAAATTGATATGATGCCGGAACAGACGGAGAAGAACGCAAAGGAAATCGCCAAGTTTCTGACGGACAGCAAGTGCCAGGACGTAGTGGTCCTTGACGTGAACCCCGAATGCAGTTGGGCCGATTGCTTTATTATCGGTACGGTGAACAGTACAGGACATCTCAATGGCGTCGTCCATGAGATATGGGACGAGCTTACGTCGCTTCAGATGACGGTGAACAACCGCCATAAGAGTCCCGCAGGCGACGGTTGGACGTTGATAGATTGCGGGGATATCGTCATTCATTTGATGAGTGCGGAACTGCGGGAATTCTATTCGTTGGAGAAACTCTGGGCGAAGAAAGTCGACGGGTGATCAGATCAACCGTTTTTCCTTCCATTTGCCGTTCTTGAACCGGATAATGAAACACAAGGCTCTGCAGATCCAATCAATGTACATGCCCATCCAAATGCCGTTCAGTCCCAGCCCCATGGTGGTGGAAAGGAAATAGGCGAACACGACTCTGAACCCCCACATGCTGCACATTGAGACGATCATGGTGAATTTGGCGTCGCCCGCGGCTCTCAGGTTGTTGGGCAGTTCGAATGATGTCGGCCAGATCAACGCGGTGAACAGCATGCATTGTTTCAAGACGCTTACGGCGATATCCTTTGCTTCCTGACTGAGATTGAACCAGCTGACTATCGTCGGTGAGAACGCATAGATTGCCAGGGAAGTGATACCCATGTACAAATATGTTTTCCAGAGCAGTTTTTTTGCATAGTAGGACGCTTCGTCGGTATTGCCTGCGCCTACGCATTGCCCCACGACGGTGATGGCGGCGAGTCCCATGGCATTTCCTGGGATGTTGGCGAAGCCTGCTACCGAGTTGCAGATGGCGTTTGCGGCAAGACTTGCCGTACCGAGGCCTGCAATGAAGTTTTGTACCAACAGCTTCCCTATCTGAAACACCGAGTTTTCCACGCCGCTGGGTATTCCGACTTGGAGGATTTTGGAAATGATCATCCTGTTCCAATGGAACGGGAACATGTCGGAGAGGTAAATCTCGTTCTTGTCGTTTCTTAGCAGGATCGTCATCGCGACCGCGGATACGAATCTGCTGGCGAGAGTGGCGATTCCCGCGCCGGCCACTCCCATGTGCATGCCATAGATCAGGATGGCGTTGCCCCCGATGTTGATGATGTTCATCAACAGACTTACCTGAAGGGACACCTTGCTGTTGCCCATAGAGCGGAACAACGCCGCGGAACTGTTATAGACGGCAAGGAACGGAAAACTTAGGATGATCCAAAAGAAGTAGATGACGGAGTTGTCCATTACCCCTTGTTCGATGTGTCCGAACAACCAACGAAGAAACGGACGACGGATCGGCAGAAGCAATACCACCAGGATGAGGCCGACCACCAGCGAAAGATTGTATAATTGTCGTCCCGCCTCACATGCACTCGCCCTGTCCCTATTGCCAAGGTACTGGCTTGAGACGACGGCGCCTCCCGTGGCGAAAGCGGAGAACAGTGCGATCATCAACTGGGAGAAGGCATCTACGAGGCTGATCCCCGAGACGGCGAACTCCCCATTGACCGACACCATCACCGTATCGGCCATTCCGATGGTCACGGCGAGAAAAGATTCCCCCACCAGCGGAAGGATCAACCGTCTGAGATACTCATCGGAGAACATTCTTTTTCTTGGACTGTTTTTTTTCTTGCACACGGTTTCAGTCTGTGGTGAGCAGCCCTTCGTCGTTGCTGAATTCCTTGTTTTTAATGTTTTTGAACAATTTGACCAATCCTTCGACGCTCAGTTGCTGCTTGGCGACTCCCGCGAAATCCAAGACGATCTGACCTTCGTCCATCATGATTAGCCTATTTCCGTAATCGATGGCAAACTGCATATTATGGGTTACCATCATGGCAGTGAGATGGTAATGCTGGATATACTGTGTCGTCAAATCCATTACCGTTTGGGCGTTTCGGGGATCAAGTGCCGCGGTATGTTCGTCAAGGAGAACCATCTGCGGTTTGCTCATGACGGTCATCAACAGCGTCAATGCCTGCCGTTGCCCGCCGGAAAGCAGCCCGACATTGTCTTTCAATCGATCCTGCAGGCCTATTGGCTTGAGTAATTCACGGAACTCTTCCCGTTTTTCGTTGGTAAGACTGATGCGAAGCCCTTTCCTTCCTTTCGTAGATGCGGTGATCAGATTGTCCTCGATGGACATGCTCGCCGCCGTTCCCTTGGTCGGATCCTGAAAAATCCGTCCGATGGTGAACGCCCGTTTGTACTCCGGCATTCTGGTAATGTCCCTTCCGTTCAGTGTGATCGTTCCGCTCGTGACCGGGATCGT
>JBAXYP010000116.1:0-5811 GCA_041670725.1 Sphaerochaetaceae bacterium | reverse complement strand
TTGCCCCTCGTTCATACCTTCGCCGCGCATTCGGGGAGGATCGGGTTGCAACAAGTGGTGAATTTGCTTTCCACCGGTCCCGCGAAGGCGTTCGGCCTGTATCCGCGAAAGGGGGCCCTCAAAGTGGGCAGCGACGCGGACATCGTTCTTTTTGATCCCGATGAGGCGTGGACGTTAGGGGAAGAAACGACGCACAGCGCCGCCGAGTATACTCCGTACGAAGGATACCCCGTCTTGGGGAAAGTGAAATTCACCTACAACCGCGGACGTCTCATTATGGGAGATTCTATCTATTTGGGCATCCCCGGAAACGGAAAATTCATCGCCCAAGGGGATCCCGGCCGTCTGACAACCGTAATGCATTGATTGATTTCTGTGTGGGGTGAGATATTTCACCCCACAAACATCCCCGATTGCGTTTTCTCCAAAGCGACGGAAAATTCTGGTTGTCGTTTTCCGGGAAAAAACCTACTATACAAAAAGGAGAAGGAATGATGCGGGGAGTTTTGCTTGCGTTGGACGGCGTTTTGGCTGATACCTACCCGTTGTACAGGGAGTGCGTCCGCCGTTTCTTTTGCGACACGTTCCGAATTGCCGTGCGCGACGACGAATTGTCTCCCGTTACTCGCATGGAGACGATGGTGAAACGGATTGCTTTTTCCCGAGGGCTTTCTTTGGATCGCGTTCCCGTCTCCGACATGTTGAACACCTCGTATGCAGGGATATGCAAAACCCTTTCGTTGGACGCGGGGATCCGCATGTTTATCTCCCGATGTCAACAGAGCGGAATTTTGGTCATGCCGGTTTCCCGCCAGAACAAGATCGTCACGCTTTTGAGTCTGAAGGCTCTGTCTTTTTCCGTCCAATCCAGCGGTCTCGTCGCCGCCGAGGATGCCGTGCGGGAGAAAGATCTCCATCGGTTTGTCGCCGAGGGGTTGGGATTCGACATCTCTGATTGCATGGTTCTTGAAGGAACGATGGACGGGATTCGTGCGGCGAAACAGGCAGGGTTCCTGACAGGGGCGGTTACCTCGTATGTCGATGCAAAAAATGCGGAAATCGCCGATTTTGTCATTTCCGATCTTGGTGCGATCGGTGCGTTTGGGTCCTCCGATTCGTTTTCCCAAAGGTTGTCAGAGTTGCGAGGAGACGCTTTTGCAGTCCGCTACGGCCGAAATATGATCGTTCCATGCAAACGGCTGACGGATGATACCACAGTGGCGGACATGGCACGCCGGGCGGCATCCAAGGCAAGAGAGCATGCCTATGCCCCGTATTCGCATTTTCAAGTTGGGGCGGCGATCGTCAGCGCGGCTTCCGGACGGATATATCAGGGATGCAATGTGGAGAACGGAAGCTATGGTGCGACGATTTGTGCGGAACGCAACGCGATCCTGAATGCGATCGCTCAGGAAGGAGTCATAGGCATCGATCTTCTTGCTGTGGTTTCCGATGACGACCCGCCTGCACCTCCATGCGCCCAGTGTCTTCAAGTCCTCTCGGAGTTTTCTCGTCCGGAGACAAAGGTGTGCCTGTTTAATGTGGATGGAACCGTCCAAAGGGAATATCTGTTCTCCGAATTGCTTCCCCATCCGTTTGTTTTGGAGCTGACATGAAAAAACTTGCAGTCTTCTTTTGCGTGGTTTTTTTATGCGGATGTGCTTCTACAAAAACGATGCTTGAACCTCCGTATTCCGATCCTTCCGTTTCCGTCGAGCAGAAACTGGAAGAGATTGGACTGACGAAAACCCCCATTACGGACCCAAAAGTTTATTATGACGGAAACGCGTGGATGGAACGGGTTAAGACGCTCGTCTCCAACGCAAAAAAATATGTGATTCTCACTTCGTTCCTGGCTTCTGACAGCGATGAATGCAAGGATTTGTACCACGTCATTGTGGACAAAGCGAACGAAGGCGTGCCCGTCTATTTTCTGGTCGATGGCATCGGTCTGTTCGATATGACGGAAAGCAGATTCCACTTGGTGCCGCTTACCTATTTGAATGACACTCCGGTGCATTTCATGGAATTCAGTCCGATGAGTACGGCTCGATTCGTCAGTTTGGGAAACATGCTTTACCGTTATCATCAAAAAGTGGTCATCATCGACGGAGAAACGATGGCGATCGGGGGGATGAACCTCAATTATATCTCCGTCGGTGCAAAAGGGAAGGATTTGCAACGGGACAGCATGTATGAATTCCACAGTCCCCAGGCAATTAAGGAATTCGTCTCGTGGTTCATCGATTGGTGGAACAGCAATAGCTGGGATCGGATAGCACCCGATGCGTTTCCCGTCGACATGGAATATGACAAGAACAAACAATGGCAGGACGCATGGTTCGTCAATCAGATTCCGGGGCACGATACTCTTGCAGAAACCTATGGAGCGTTAATCGCCAGCGCCAAGGAAAGTGTGGAGATTTTGCCGTTTCTCCCCGCTTTGGACGGGAATATGAAAAAAGCGATCTCCGATGCAATCGCACGTGGCGTCAAGGTTTCCATGGTAATTTCATACGATCCACGCACCGCTGACCGGTGGATGTATCTGCCGCTTCTGGAAATGGGCGTGCAGATGCGTCTGGAGACGGGAAAGTCGGATCTTGGACTACTCCACGAGAAGTTGATGGTCGTTGACGGACGATATGTTGTGTTTGGGTCGAGCAATTTCAATTATCGGTCCATGACTTTGTCCTATGAATCGGCGATGGTTCTTTCTGATATGACTGTGGCCGCCAACATCCAGCAACACTTCCAGACACTCTTCGACAACGCCACCACCGTATCGCTTGATGAAGCGAGAAAATGGCAGACGGTCGATAGGTATCTGATGCATCTGATAATGACGGTGGGGGGATGAGATGGGGAGAAAGAATTTTGCATGCACACTCGTCTTGTTGGTTTTTCTTTTTCCCCTTTCGGCCCGACAGTTTGGGTATTCCCTTTCCTACGGAGGAGAAAAGGTCAAAACTTCCTCGTATGTCGGTTCTTCCCTTAGATTCGTGTGGGAGCCTTTCGAATGGGACCATTTCAATCCGTCCGTAGGCGGGGAAGTGAGTTTTGGTTTTGATACAAAGGGAATGTTGCGGATCCCGTCGAACAGCATCGTCTGCAATGTCGACCTGTTCCGAACTCTCGATCATCCGTTCTGGTTTATTGCGCATAACAAAATCGCATACGACCCATCGATCGGAATAGGTGTACAGGTTCGTTATGACGATGGTCTCGTTCGTCCTGCATTGTATCTTGCGGCAAGTCCGCTTAAATTCAGTCAGCCTGATTTCTGGTACGAGGCGCTTAGCCCGTTTTTTATTTATAGTAGCGAAGGATGGAGTTGGGGTGTGGCCTTGTTTCGCTTCACCTACATGTTCTTATGAAAAAACAGCGTTTCGTTATCATCATGTTGCTTCTTTTGTCAGGTTTTCCCGTTTTTTCCAAGGGAATGGGTGCTTTTGATCTCGGCGTAACGCTCGGGTCACGCAATCATTTTTTTGAAACGGGGTACGATGATTCACAGCTTTCCTTTCAGTACGGGATGACGATGGGGTTTTCTCCGTTCTATGAACTTGACGTAGTGGCGTCAAGCGAGCTTTTCCCCGATTTCTTCGACTCGGTCCCCCAAGTACAGGTGCTGGTGCAACGTTCTCTTTTGGGGTTTCGCAATAGCGGGACGAAGGTCGCCGGCATGGGATTCAACATGATGATGGGATTCGGTATCGGCTTCTCCGACTTTAATCCTGAAGGGCGATATACGCTGACCCATTTGTTGGTTTCTCTTACTCCGTTGATGGGAGGATCTCCTTCCTTGGGCAAACGGGAACGCATTCTTGGCTGTACGTTTGCCGTCAACATGTATACTCAGCAGGTCAGTCTTTATTTTGATCTGATGGTCGACGATTTCTACATCGTCGGGACTTACAAGGATCATCTGGACGAAATTTAAACCGGAGACATTGGCCCCGTCTTTTCTTTGAAATGGGAAGGAGGGCATCACCAAAGATATGGGTTTCTTTCGATTTCCAAATCCCGGACCGCTTCGCATTTCTTCGGATAATACCGTTGCCGGCGGCATTTCCGATCCTCTGAACCTTGCTGTTTTCGCAATGTTCGTATGCTTGGAAATTGGAGAAAGAGAAGGGATCGGATTGTCCGACGTATATTCAGTTTGGGAACGGCAAGGCTGGATCGAGCCTCAGCCGCACCGTCCATATGAAGTGTTTTCCTCCGCAGTGCGGTTCCCGTGTAATCTGTCTGCATCCCATATCTCTTCCCCGTACAGTTTGATTTGTTGGTAAACCAATCCGGCACAAGAGGTATGGGGCCTACCTTTTTTCTCGCTTTCTCTTTCTCTTTTGCGTGGACAATTCATCGTACTGTTCGCGTTCAGAAATCCTCTTCGTATTTTTTTCATTGGATTCTGGCAGTCATCCCCTTTGCGTTTCATTTGGTGAAATTCGGTCAGCAATTCTCCAGCGCCATGATCTTTTCCACGCGGCGTTCATGTCTGCCGCCTTCGAACGTGCTGTCAGCGAACACATCGAGCATTTGCAAAGGGTCTTCTTGATACTGGATCCTTCCGCCAAACGCGATGAAATTACAGTTATTGTGTTGCTTCGCCTTCTGCGCTGCATAGATATTCTGGGGCAATGCGCACCGGATGCCATCCACTTTGTTCGCACTGATAGAAATGCCGATCCCCGTGCCGCAACAAACGATACCGAATTCATATCCGCCCTTCTTGAACTCATCCGTCGCGGCTTTCGCCATATCAGGGTAATCGACGGGATCTTCGGTGAATACACCCAGATGGTTTACTTCAAAACCCCGATTCCGCAGATGTCCGGCGATCTTTTGCGCCAATTCGACCGCCCCGTGATCGTTCGCGATGACGACTTTTCTCATATTATGATCCTCCGCCTCCACGGTATCGTAAAATTGCATGGCTGAAAAGAAGAAAGTAGGGTACTATATCCGGATGAGGAGTGAGATATGGCGGACATATTCATCACCGGACACAGGAATCCCGATATGGACAGCGTATGCAGCGCGTACGCATATGCATATCTAAAAAACAAATTGAATCCGACGGACAGATACATCCCCGTACGGTGCGGAAACCTTAATGATGCGACGAAGGCTCAGTTCGAAAGGATCGGCGCACAACCGCCGCAGTACATGAAGGATGTCCGGTGTCGACTCTCTACGGTGGTACGGCGCGGCGAACCTTGCCTTGATATCCATGATCCCGTTTATAATTTGATTCCCCTGTTCGCCAAGATGCCCTCTGCGGTGAGCGTGATGGAGAACGGTGCATTCAAGGGACTGATTTCCGTCGATGAGGTCAACAGGTTCTTTCTTCATGAGAACAGTGGGGGAAGGCCGCTGTATCACATCGTCATCGACAATATCCCCAAAGTGCTCCATGGAAGATTCCTCAAACGGGGAAAAGCGGCGGAGTTCGAAGGTCCCCTCGTGGTCGGCGCGATGCGATACGCCGTCTTTTCCCGCTACCTTGATGCGCTGGATGGAAGGCAGATGCTGCTTGTCGTGGGAGACAGGGAGGAGCACATCAAGAAGGCGATCGAGCGCCAGGTAGCTTGCATCATCCTCACCGGAGTGGGGGAAAAGCTGACGGCAGACGTAAACTTTTCCGGGTTTGACGGTTCGGTGTTCGTCAGCGAAGAGGATACCAGCGAAACGATCAGGCTCTTGCGACTTTCCGTTCCCATCAGCCAATTAATGGACGAGAATCCTCCAAGTCTGGATGGGGATATGTTGTTCGACGAAGCGAAGAATAGCCTCGCTGCAAGC
>JBAXYP010000115.1:0-5813 GCA_041670725.1 Sphaerochaetaceae bacterium | reverse complement strand
GATTCCCCAAAACAGCAGGGAAAAAGTGGAAACGAAACAATGCAACGTATTCGAACAGATGCGCGACATTCCCAACGGCACCTACGACGTGATGATCCTCGATCCTCCGAAACTCGCACAAACGAAAAGCCAAGCGGAAGCGGCATCCAGGGCGTACAAGGATCTCAATCGCCTTGCCATGGAACGGATCAAACGAGGCGGAATCATCGCAACATTCAGTTGCAGTGGAGCCATCACCAGCGAAATGTTCCGGACCATCCTGGCGTGGAGCGCGCAGGATGCAGGGAGGGAGGTCCAAATCCTCCACATCCTCGGGGCGGGAGAAGACCATCCGATCCGTCTCTCCTTCCCCGAATCGGAATATCTCAAAGGCTTCGTGCTCCGAATCCTCTGATCGCGATCACGAGGCCATCGGAGACGGAGTTGAATCGTCATCATCCATAGTACGACCGATGAGACTCCATAAAAGCCGGACAATGGACAACGCTTCAGTGACCGCTTCGGATAAGTCCTCCACCACGCCTTCCCCACCGTCCAGCGCACGAAGTTGAATGCCGTAAGCACTCATTACGGGAACCGATTCAAAGAACACGAGATGCCCGGGCATCGTTTTCACTGCATTGTACTTGCAATGCCGGAATTCTGCGACGCCATCCTTTGAAAGAGACGCACAGGCGCCGAAAAGCCTACAGATCAACGGACGAGCGGCATATACCTTGCAATGGTGGGGGTTCTCCGGATCGAACAACGGGCAATGGTCGCTTCCGAGACTGTGTTCCAATGTGTCGATCAGCGGTAGATCGTTGCGGATCAACAAAAGATACGCGGCCACCATTCGCGCCTCAAGGCCGGTGATATCCGGCATGAAATGTTCGCAGCATGTGCCGCAACCTTCACCGCACCGAATTCCGTATTTTGTACAAAACGCGTTCGTCTCGTCCTCAATCTGATCATACAAAGCCGACAATCCGGCCAGACTCTCCCCCAGATACGTGCCCCCGAGGAGGCGTACCACTTTGTCCCGCTCATAATTCATGACGGTGTTTCCTTACTTTCTTCTTTTCTTCAGATTTGAGCATCCGCGTACTTCTCCTGTCACTGAAGATGTACAAGGCCACCACGACGGAGAGCCCGCACGCCCCGAGCATGAAAAGCCACGTCAGCGGAGATTGTACGAACGGTAGCTTGATGTTCATCCCGAAAAAACTGGTGATGAACGTAGGAAGCATGAAGCTGATCGATATGATGGTCAACCGTTTCATGATGATATTCATATTGTTGCTGATGACGCTTGCGAAACAATCCATCGTCCCGGTCAGGATGTCGGTATAGATGTTCGCCATCTGGATCGCCTGTTTGTTGTCCGTGATGGTGTCCTCGAGAAAATCCTGTTCGTCCGGCCCCTCCAGATGAAAGAACGACGCTTTGCTGAGACGCTCGAGAAGCGCTTCGTTGGTCGTCAGGCTCGTCGTGAGATACACCAGCGACTTCTGAATCTGCAACAACTGGAGCAGTTCGTAATTCATGATAGATTTATGAAGCTGTTCCTCAACCTGATCTTTTCGGCGGTTCAGAAACTTCAACACCCTGATGTACACCATGGTTGCCCTTCCCATCAAGGAAATGACAAATCCTTCCATGCTGGAGACAGGATAATGACGATAACGTTTTTTTGCGAAATCCTCAAGAACGACACTGTCCCCCTGACAGATGGTAATGAGCAAATTGGGAAACAACACGATGCCGACCGGCAACGCCTGCTGGTCCAACGTGTCATCGTTTTCCGAAAGGGAAGGAAGGCGAAGAATCAAATCGATGTATTCGTCTTCTTTCTCAATGCGGCTCTGTTCGTCTTGGTCCATGATGTCGGCGAGAAGGTCGCTGTCGATGTTGTACTTCTCCTGAAGCATCGTGACATCATCCCGGTTGACGTCCCGTGCGTCCACCCACGTATACCCCCCCGTCTCACCGGGGCCTTTCGAATAATTCTCGTGTATGCTAATCATAAGCGCCTCATGTAAATGGAATCAGGCGCGCTCCGTCTGGAGGTCGCCGCTGGGTTGTTTTGGTAACGGGACAGGATTGTCATCATGCATGGCGGCGCCTCCTTCGGTGGATACTATCATAAGGAGGGGGCAATTGCAAAGATGGGCGGGCACCGTTTCCCACCAGTTGCAACTTCTTTCAAAAAATTAAAAAATGCAGGAAGGAGGCAAGCATGTTTACGAGAGAGCAAGCGTTGGGGTTGCTTAGAAAATACACCAAGAACGAACATCTGATGCATCATGCGTATTGCGTGGAGGCCGTAATGCGTCGTTTCGCAGCGAAACTGGGGGAAGACCCGGAATACTGGGGTCTTGTCGGACTGCTCCATGATATCGACTGGGATCAATTCCCGACGGAACATTGCCACAAGGCACCGGAGCTTCTCCGCGAAATCGGGGCGGATGACGATTTCATCCATGCGGTATGCAGCCATGGGTGGGGAATCTGCACCGATGTCCAGCCAACCAAAACGATGGAAAAGGTTCTGTACACCGTCGACGAACTCTGCGGTTTGATCTACGCGACCGCATTGATGCGTCCGGAACATATGAAAGGGATGACGGTGAAATCCGTCAAGAAGAAATGGAACAGCAAAGGGTTCGCCGCTGGAGTCAATCGTGATTTGATCGACAAAGGTATCGAAATGATCGGAATGGACAAAGACGAGGTGATTTCCCTAGCCATAGAGGCTCTGGCGAATGTTGAAAAAGAAATAGGACTATAATATTCCTTTTTAAGAATGATATTTCCTATAACTATCATACGGATATTGCATTGCAGCCCATTCGGATCGTTCTGAGCATTCATCGTAGGAAGGAATGGTGATGTATTGCGGTGGCAACCCGAAAACGTCAAGCACACGTTTTCCGAAAAGAGAACGAAGTCGAATTTCAGGAATACCGGCTTTATACAGACTTTGCAGAAGCGTCAGGGAACCGGAAAAACCAGGGATCCCGCACGCTCCCTTCTCTTTCTCGGACAACGTATGCGGAGCGTGATCACTTTCCACCCAATCAATCCGCCCGTCGAGCAACGCACCGAACAACGCCGCCCGGTGCGCTTCATCCCTGAGCGGCGGATTCATCTTCGCATACAGACATCGGTTCCTGGCATCTTCACTGCAAAGCAAGAGATGATGCGGCGTCACCCCGCAGGTGATTCTTAGCCCATCCGCTCTTCCCCGTTCGATCAACGGCAAGGATTCCACGGTACTCAGATGGCAAATGTGCAGAATCCCACGAAATTCTTCCTCTTCGGCAAAGCGGATTTGGTCGGAAACGGAAGCGACTTCGGCCTCGATGGGGCGGGCAAGACTGTGGGTGGAGAAATCCGAGGGATCTTCCCGCTGAGGAAGAAGAAAACTTTCTTTTTCACAATGAACGGCCAATACGCCGGTATAACCGTCTTTCGCCAATTCATGATAGATGTGCCGCTGACGCTCTTCGCTGACCTGCCCCATGTCTCCCGTGGAATTTCCCGCAAACAACTTCAACCCCACCACATTGGGGAAAAGTTCGTCCCATGCGGTGACGACCTCACGGATTTGCGCTTCATCCGAAGTGAGTCCTGCATACAATCCGTATCGAATGTCCCGTCCCGTTTCCCGTTTTATCCGTTCGACCGCATCGGCGGCAAGCCCAAGCCGTCTTTCGATCACGCCTCGGTCCGTCAACGGAGGATTGCAGTTCGGCATATCGAAGAGCAGCTCGAAGCCACAAGCGGCGGCAACGAACAGGCCGTGGAAAACCGTTTCCTTGTCCGCCTGGTTCCAATCCCTCAGATGGACGTGTGGATCGATCATGAAAGAAGCTCCGGTGCGTTGGCGAGAATCCAGTCGTACGACATGAACGTTCCCCACTGGCAGGTAAGTCGATCTCCGACGGCGCATTCCCCGCACAGTCCGATCCCGCATCGAGTCATTTTCTCCAGAGACAAGCTGATCCGTTCCGGCTTGATCCCTTTCTCCAACAGTTTCCTGCACGCCACAGCCATGAACTTTGTTGGACCGACAACGTACGCGACGGTGTCATTCGCAAGCGACAAGGAGTCCAAGGAAGCAAGTACCCGGCCGGGCTTCCCGTCATCCGGGATACAAACATACCTGCCGTACCGCTTTAGAATGGACGAGAAAAGACCGGGACCGGATACATTTCCGCTGGTACCCACAAGAATGGTGATTTCCGTACATTGCCGCTTCAATTCCTCACAGAGCATCGGCAACACCGCAACTCCCGTACCTCCTGCAAGCAATATCGCATGACGACTTGAGGTCATCCGTACCGGTTTGCCGTACAAACCCCTGACATACAAACAGTCCCCTTCGCCCAACGCACAGAGACGCTTAGTGAACGGACCTCTGTCCTTGATGATGAACCGAAGCGGCTTGGTCGTCGCCACGCTAAACGGTTTCTCGCCGACACCCGGAAGCCAAATGAACACGAATTCCCCTGCATGACTGGGAAGTGATCCGTCCAATGTAATGATTACGGTATCGCTTCCGTACCATTCCTTCTTCTGGATACGATAACGATGATAGGCCATACGTCGCTCAGTACGCAGAAAGGATGCACTTTGTATTTTCGTACGGCCGTCCGTAAGAATCGCCTCGGCTTCCCTTCCCACCGCAGAGAGGTACTCCTGCCACTTCCACTGAGCAACCATTCCAAGCGCACTGCCGATACCGATGGCGTTTGCTCCCGCCTCCACCAAAAGGGCTGCGTCCTCCCCCGTCGAGACTCCGCCCATACCGATGATCGGAACATCCGGCCCAACGGCTTTTCTGATCGACCGGATGGAGGACACCGCGGTGGAGAACACCCACCTGCCGCTTTTCCCTCCTTTGCCTCCGACCTGGTTGATGAGAATCGATTCCCCGCTATCCGGGTCGATGTGAACGATGGGGCCGACGGTGTTTATCGCCGTAATGCCGTCTGCTCCCGCAGCTACGACGGATTTTGCAATGGCCCCGATATCCGCAACATTCGGCGTGAGTTTTACAAACAAAGGAACGGACAATGAGGGAAATGCCTCGCGAATGCGACGTACATACGTCGCCGCAATGCCGGCGTCACATCCGATCGATGCTCCGTAACCTCTTGCGGCGTGAGGACAACTGAAGTTCAACTCCAGCATATCGGCATACGGTATAAAGGCATTGACCAAAGTGATGAAATCCTCAGGATTGCTGGCCGAGAGCGAAATGTTGAGCAAAGCGCGCATCGGACGGAGACGCCGCATTTCTTCCACTGCCGCTTCCATACCAATGTTCTTCAACCCTACGGAATTCCCGAAACATCCCCTCTCCGTCTCGCAGATCACCGGTTCGGGATTCCCGGGATTCGGAACAACCTGAAAGCTTTTCGTCGTGATGATATCCACGGCAGGCACTTCCGTATCAAAGAACCGAATCATTTCCTCGTTGGTGGTCACGACACCGCTCACCGTAGCAAGCGGAATATGGTCCGAGGGAAAAAGCTGAGGCCTCACAGCGCAGTCTCCTCAATGATTTTTCTGATGGCACCGATACACAAATCCAACCAATTCTCAGGAGCAGATGTCTTTCCCCATGGCTGGGTCAGTCCGCTTGAACTGTTGATCCGCACCAATTCCAACGGGTATCCGTTCTTTTTCAACACGTCCGTTACATCGGTCGCGGAACCTCCTTGGCTACCCACGCCGGGGACGAGCAACGGTACGGGCGATTGCACGAAGAACGAAACGATGTCGGACAATTCCGTCATGTCGGTGGCTCCCACCACCGCTCCGGT
>JBAXYP010000114.1:0-5867 GCA_041670725.1 Sphaerochaetaceae bacterium | reverse complement strand
GGTCCCCCACGTCCTGGGCATCGTCGTCTGCTTTCTGCTGGTTGTGCTGATCGTCGGGCTGGCGTGGTGGGTCGTGTACAAGACGGTCTCCATGCTGGTGTCGATGATTCCGGCGTACGTCGACCGCGTCGGAGTATTGGACAAGTTGCTTGCCAGAAAATTCTCCGCATATCTGAAAGGAGGGGAGGGGCAGAGTTTTCTCATGCAATTGCCGTTTCGATGGAAAGACATGTTGGTCGGGGGCGTCACCACCCTGTCTTCCCAATTGATCTCCGCCATCAAGGTATGCGTCCTGGTCATCCTCTACGTGTTGTTCATGCTTATGGAAAAGCGCCTGTTCCTGGTGAAAATGCTTCATGCATTCAGCGAATCCAACAGAACGATGGTGGCGATGCTCGGCCAACGGATACCCCATCAGGTCTCCTCGTATTTGTCGCTCAAGGCCGTGGTCGGTTTGTTGACCGGTCTGATGTATTATCTGACCGCCATGATCGTCGGCATGGAGGTGCCGATGCTCTACGGCGTGCTTGCGTTCGTATTCAATTTCATCCCGTCCATCGGCTCGATTTTCATGTTCCTGCTGACGGTCGGAATGGGGCTGATTCAGTTCGCCCCGCACTGGGAGCCGGTGATTTTGGTCGCCGCGATGTCATTGTCCATCGAAGTGATCGTCGGCAACGTCATCGATCCGAAGCTCCATGGCGGACAGCTCAATCTCTCCCCTGTCGTCATTTTGGTCTCCCTTTCCATCTGGGGCTACATCTGGGGCGTCGTCGGGATGTTCATCGCCGTGCCGCTTACCAGTTGTCTCCAGATCATCTGTGCGAACATCAAGAGCCTGAGACCGATCGCCATTCTGCTGTCCAGCGGAAAAAGCTATCAGAAGAAGGGAGGTTCAACGCATGGAAGAGGCCGTAGAAAACGAAACGAGGATGTGCGACAGCAACGGGACGCAATTTTCCCTGATGTCTATGAGGACGAGAAGTCATGATCGATTTTCCTTCGCTTGACGTGAAAGATGCCGTCCTGTACCTCGACGCACCACGGGAAGCGGACGTGTTTGTTTCGTTTGTCCTTGATTTCTACCAAACGTACGGGCGTCGTTTTCCATGGAGGGAAACGGAGGATCCGTACCGCGTCCTGCTTTCCGAAGTGATGCTTCAGCAGACGCAAACGGGAAGAGTTTTGGACAAATACGCCGAGTTTCTTTCCCTTTGGCCGGATTTTCGTTCGTTGGCCGAGGTTCCGTTTCCCCAATTGCTTTCCCACTGGCTTGGCCTTGGTTACAATCGTCGGGCGATGGCTTTGCAACAAGCGGCCAAGGCGACCGGTGCGTGGGGTTGGACGGTTCCAAACGACATGGATCTCGTCATGCGTCTTCCCGGGGTGGGGCCTGCAACCGCCGCGGCGATATGTTGTTTTTGTTATCATGGCCGGGAAGTATATCTGGAAACGAACATCCGGCGGGTGTTGCTTCATGTGTTTTTTCCCCGAAGGGATATGGTCAGGGACAAAGAACTGTCCACCTTGCTGCGTTCTTTTCTTCCAGTGTGCGGCGATACAAAAAACTGGTACTACGCCTTGATGGACTATGGGGTATTGCTCAAGCATCTGTTGCCCAATCCGAATCGTCGCAGCGCCTCATACCATCCTCAGACAACGTTCAAGGGCTCCGACCGTCAGGTACGCGGAGCATTGCTCCGCGTTCTTTCCGAGACGGGGCCGAAGGATCTTCATCAGCTTGAAGCGCTTCTCCCGTTCGAAGAAGAGCGGATATCCTCCGCTTTGGGGCGGCTTCGGGATGAAGGTTTTGTCGAGGAGAGCCAGACGCGCTACCTCATCAAGGGGACGAATGGATTGAACCCACGCACAACCCCGTGACAAGGACAAGAGCGCCCCACAGAAGCGAAGGGGTGAAGAGATGATACAGGAGACGGTCGATCGCTACGGAGACGAGAATCTGGCTGGCCGAGATGAGCAGGGCGGAATAGACCGCCGGCACCTTGATGATGGCGATATTGGTGCCGCTGACGATGAGACAACCGAGTATCCCTCCCGCCAGGAGCAACCAAGGCGGCACTCCCGCAACCGCCTCCAACGCCTTGATCGTTTCCGATGGTTCAGTGATTCCATACCAGAATATGCATCCAGCCAAGCCTCCGATCACATTCTGCCGAGCGGAGAATACGACGCCTTTCAGACTGGCAAATGTACTGTTCATCACCATCTGCGTGATGGTGAGCGCTCCGGCGAGGATTCCGAGAAGAATCATCGGGACGGAAAAAGTTTTCGCCCCGGATGCCATTACGACGATGCCGAGCAAGGAGACCAAAAGGGAAAAAAGTTTTTTTGCGGTGACTGGTCGTTTCTTTAATCCCATAAATCCTATTCCGTCATACAGAAAGCCGAATGCCGTCTGTCCGAACACCGTTGCGGCCATCGCCAGCGACGCGCCCAACGATAGGACCGTGAGGGAATTCAAGGCGAGGATCGCCACTCCGAACAGTCCGTTTCCCCACAGATACCACGGAGCGGGTTTGCGGGCGGGGCAAATCGATGGTGATGCCCTGCCTGCGCACATGACGATGGAGAGGACGCCGATGCCGACGATTTGATTGATGATTGTTGAAACGCCGATGCTGGTGGATACCGAGAGCTGGGCGTTGCAGGCGACCATAACGGAAATGGCGGCGCCGCTGAGGACGTCCAACAGATAATACGGGGAAACACGCATGAAGAGAGTGTAACGTCTCTCGTCTTGCTGTTCCAGTCTCGCTTCTGTACAATTCCAACTATGCCTACAGAAACGGAATTACGTGAAAAACTGCTCGAGAAGGCGATGCTTCCTCGCTCTCTTGGCGCAATGGAGGATCTTGCAGTCCGCCTCGGTTCGGTCGGTGCGTTTGATTTGGAAAGGCCGGAACTCCTGTTGTTTTGCGCGGACCATGGAGTGACGCGCGAAGGAGTGACCCACAGCGCCAAGGAAATTTCCTTCCAGATGGCGCGTTCGTTCGCCCACGGCGAGGGCGTTAGCGGATTGTTTTGTCGTCTCAATCACATTCCGCTTTCCGTCATCGACGTTGGTCTGGACACCGTGGTGACGGACAAGTGTATCATCGACCGGAAAATCTCTCGGGGAACGAGGGATTTTCTCGATGGCGATGCCATGACGGACGAAGCGTGTACCTTGGCGATGGATGCGGGAGCCCGCATGGTGGAAACGGTACGGGACCGGGGATGCGATATCGTGCTCTTCGGCGAAATGGGCGTGGGAAACTCCACCTCGGCTTCTGCGATTCTTTCCCGTTCGTTGCATGTCCCCGTAAGGGAAGTTACGGGAAGCGCGTCCGGATTGGGGGAAGCGGAACTCGATCATAAGCGAGAAGTGGTGGAAAAGGGGCTCATGCTTCATCCCGAAAAGGACGGATTCGGTCTGCTGAGAGCTTTCGGCGGGTATGAGACTGCCGCCATGGCGGGAGGAATGATCGCCGCGGCGCATGCGGGCATTCCCGTTCTGCTGGATGGATTGCTTACCTACGCCGCAGCCCTTTGCGCCGTGGATATGGATGTTATGGTAAGCAAATATCTTGTTGCAGGTCATCGTTCCGCTGCACCGGGGTCGTCACAGGCACTTTTGGCGTTGGGATTGTCCCCCGTACTCGATCTCGGGATGCAACTTGGGGAAGGAAGCGGCGCGGCGGTTGCTTGGCCCGTGGTGCGGCTTGCCAGCCACATGATTCACGGCCTGAAGGCGTTCGGTGAACTCGATGTCAAAAACAGCACACGGGATCTGCAGTGCTTGGGGCTTTTATGATACGTTTGGGCACAACCAGTTACATTATTGCCGACGACATCATCCCCAACATGCGGTTTCTCGCCCCTTACGTGAAGGACGTCGAACTTGTGTTGTTCGAAAGTCTGGAGGCGAGCAACCTTCCTTCGGATAAAGATGTGCAGATCATCGGGGAGATCGCCCGTGAACACGACATGACCGTTACCGTGCATTTCCCCCTCGATGTGTATCCGGGAAGCGCCGATGAAGTGGTTCGGCGGCGCTCGGTGGAAACCTACAGGCGGATCATCGGGTTGACGAGATCTCTCCCCGTTTTCTCCTACGTACTGCATCTCACTCCGGAGGTATGGGGAAGAGTTCCTTCCGCTGACATGAACCGCTGGTTGTCCCAACTTGATCGTTCGCTGGACGAATTGGTCGACAGTGCGGACGTGGATCCCGCGCTGTTATGCGCCGAGACGTTGAGCTATCCCTTCTCCTTGGTATTGCCTTTGGTTCGGAAACATCATCTTTCCGTGACGTTGGACATCGGCCATATCTGGCTGATGGACTATGATGCGGATGAGCTTGCCCGTACGTTGCTTCCCCTTTCCCGTATCATCCACATCCATGGGGTGCATGCAGGGAAGGACCATCAAAGCCTCGCCGTCGGAGATCGGGAGAAACTGAATGCGTTTCTCGATGCACTTTTCCGTCAGAATGCCCTCGACGGCGTTCTTCGCGTCCTGACTGTCGAGGTGTTTGAAGAGCAGGCTTTTTTCTCTTCAAAGCCGTTGTTGGAGAAGCCATTAGGGAGTATACTGGCATAATCAGAGGAAGATATGGCTACCATTGATGTGAAGCAGTTGTACAAGGGACGGAAGGAAGGCGTTGATACGATCGAGAGTTCTGTCGGAGGCATGCGCATCAGAGTGAAGAGTCGTGGGCGCATCACGATGATCATCGGCGGGGAGCGGAGCGGCAAGAGTTCCTATGCGCAGGATTATGCGCTGGACGCTGCAAGCGATGCATCCAACAGGTATTTCATCGCCACCGCTGAACGGATGGATGACGAAATGAGCAAACGGATCATCGCCCATCAGGCTTCTCGCGCCGGGAGATTCCATACCATCGAGGAACCGATCAAGCTGGCGGAGGCGATCCGTTCCCTTCCGCCGGAAGCGGAAGTATGCGTCATTGACTGCCTGACCGTCTGGTTGGGAAACCTGATCTACCGAAAGACGTTGGACGGAGCGGTGGAAAGTCTGCTCGAGGTCCTTGAGAATCCTCCTTGCGACATCGTCGTCGTCACCAACGAAACGGGGCTTGGGATAATCCCCGCTGATGCCGAGAGCAGATTGTTTGTCGAGCAGGCGGGACGGCTTCACCAGAAGATCGCCGCCTTGGCGCGCAACGTCATCGTCATGATCGCCGGTATTCCCGTGCCGATCAAAGGAAAGTTGTTGTGAGGGGGATCGGGTTCTCCGCCGCTTTCAGGACGCTGACCCGTTTTCCGTTCCCCGGCAAAGACCCTCGTTCCGTTTCGACGAGCCTGTACTGGTTCCCGCTGGTTGGGTTCCTGTACGGTTGTTGTGATTACCTGCTTTTCCTGCTCCCTTTCCCTCGGACGGTGGACGCCGCGTTGTTGATCGCATGGAATGCATGGATGAGCCGCGGGTTCCATCTTGACGGACTGTGCGACATGTTCGATGGATTCGGGGGCGGTTTTACCAGGGAGCGACGGTTGGCGATCATGAAGGACAGCCACATCGGTTCGTTCGGACTCATCGCGCTTTTCGTCACGTTGTTGTGCCAGTACGCCTTGTACGGCGAACTCGGGGAGAACGTTTCCGTCCTGTTTGCCGCTCCGGTACTGGGACGGACGATGCAGGTGGCTTTGGCGGTCTTTCTCCCGTATGCCCGGACAGAGGGTACGGCGGGAGCTCTTGTCAGGGGTGCCAGGATACGGCATCTTGTTGTTTCTTCGCTTTTCGCGGCGCTGTTGCTTATCCCGTTCGGGGAACCTGTGCTTTGGGCTATGGTTGCTTTCGCGGTACTCGCCGCGTTCGTCGTGGGGATGATATCCCGACGGTTG
>JBAXYP010000113.1:0-5997 GCA_041670725.1 Sphaerochaetaceae bacterium | reverse complement strand
TCAATGCGGCAAGCGGCACGGTCTGGAGGCGATTAATGTCCTTAATCCGGACGGCACGCTGAACGACAATTGTCCCCCCAAGTATCGGAACATTTCCGCCGTTGAAGCTAGAAAACTGGTCGTCCAAGATCTGAAGGATCTTGGCTTGTTGATCAAGGAAACGCCCCATCAGCATGACGTGGGTACCTGTTACCGTTGCCACACCGTCGTCGAGCCATATCTCTCCAAACAGTGGTTCGTCAAGATGGACGGGATGGCGAAAAAAGCCCTGGACGCATGGAAGCGCGGCGAAATCACTTTCTATCCCAAACGGTGGGAGAACACCTACAGCCATTGGTTGGAAAACATCCACGATTGGTGCATTTCCCGCCAATTGTGGTGGGGGCATCGCATTCCCGTGTGGTATTGCAAGGACTGCGGCGAAATGATCGTCTCCCGTACCGATCCTGCAACATGTCCGAAGTGCCATTCCCATAATTTGGAGCAGGACAACGAAGTGCTGGATACATGGTTCTCTTCCTGGCTTTGGCCGTTTTCCACTCTCGGTTGGCCCGATGAGACACCGGATTTGAAAAAATTCTTTCCGACCGATGCGTTGGTCTCCGGATACGACATCATCTTCTTCTGGATTTCACGGATGATCATGGCAAGTCTGGAGTTCACCGGGAAGGTGCCGTTCCATGACGTCTACGTCACCGGACTCGTCCGCGACAGACAGGGGCGGAAGATGTCGAAGAGTTTGGGCAATGGCATCGATCCGATCGAAGTGGTCAACCGTTTCGGAGCTGACGCGATGAAGTTCACCCTCGCCTATATGGCCACTCAGGGGCAGGACATCAAGATCGACATGGAGAGTTTCAATCTTGGTTCCCGGTTTGCCAATAAGATTTGGAATGCATCGCGGTTCCTTCTGATGAACCTTGAGGGAACCAAAATGTTGGACGTCAAAGACATCAAGTTGCGTACGATGGACAAGTGGATCTATCATAAGTTCAATCAAGCGGTGAAGAACGTTACCGATGCGATTGACGCATACCGGTTCAACGACGCGGCGCAGGCGTGCTATGATTTCTTCTGGAACGATTTCTGTGATTGGTACATCGAATACAGCAAGCAAGGGTTGTACAGCAATGATCCCGATGAGAAAAACAGGACGGTGACGCTTTTGCTTGATTTGCTTTCCGAATCGTTGAAGCTGATGCATCCGTTCGTAAGCTTCGTTACCGAGGAAATCTACGACAAGTTGCCCGGTTCGGAAGGGCATCTCATCACGCAGCGGTACCCGGTTTATCAGGAGGAGCGAAACCATCCCGATGAAGCGCTTCTTGTGAGTCGCGGGCAAGAGGCGGTTGCCGCCATCCGCGCCGCGCGCAACGAGCTGTCCATTCCCGTGGACAAGAAGGTTCGTATTGTGATCAAGCCGGATTCCGGATTTATCGCGACGGATTTCTTTTTGGAAGAGAAATCCCTCATCGCCGCGTTCGTCAATGCCAGTGACCTTGTTGTCGATGCGGAGCGGAAGGCTGACGTGAAGGGAACGTTCCCCGTCGCGGGGACGGGGTATGCATCCTATCTGTTCGTTCGGGAGGCAGTGGATGTGGCGAAAGAGATCGACAAACTTTCCTCGGAACTTTCCAAAAACCAGCAATTCCTCGAACAGACAATGAAGAAACTGGGGAATCCGCAATTCATGGGACATGCTAAGTCGGAAGCGATTGAGAAGGAACAGGGCAAGAAAGTGGAATTTGAGGAGAAAATCTCCAAAGCGAACGCTCACCTGAAGCTTTTGAAAAGTTTGGAATGACAGGACGAGCACACACCGGTTTTCCTTTTTGCCGGTTGCGCGTAGAAGACGAAACCATGAAATATCTGGTGGGGACGTGCGGTTTTTCCTACCCTGAGTGGAAAGGCGTGTTCTATCCTCCGCATCTCCGCTCCGATGCGTTTCTGGCGTTCTATGCGTCGGTGTTCCCTGCCGTGGAGATAGACAGCACCTTCTACCGCATGCCTACCCGGGAGTGGATGCGTGATCTGAGAAACCGGAGCGGATGTGACCTTCTGTTCTCCGTAAAGGCTCCTCTGCTTCTGACCCACCGAATAGGTGATTGGGAAAAAGATGCCTGCCTGTTTCGTGCCGCCATCGAACCTCTTTTAGAGACATCTTCCCTTTCGGCGGTACTGTTCCAGTTTCCCCAGAGTTTCCACTACACGCCCGAAAACCGCATCTATCTGTCCCGCTTGCTTGCCTTGTTTCCTGATTTTCCTTCCGTCGTGGAATTTCGAAGCGGAATGTGGATGCGTCAGCGCGTATACGAGGGATTGGCTGAGCGGAAAGCGGGTATCTGTATGAGCGACATGCCGTCCATGAGAGGGGTGCCTGTCTTTGATTCGGTAGTGACCGGAACCATCGGGTACGTTCGTTTTCACGGTCGAAACGCAGCGGCGTGGTATGGTGGGGATAGGGCTGCGAGGTATGATTATCTGTACGACGATACAGAGCTTGCTTCCTTTGTTTCGCGCATCCGTGAGATGGGAAAGAGAGCGGAGACGGTCCATCTGTTTTTTAACAACCATCCCCAAGGGAAAGCGACGATTAATGCACGGACGATGATGGATTTGCTACGGAAGCCGTAAACGAGAAAAGGCAGCCGGTAGGCTGCCTTTTCCAAACCCACTGGATAAAATCCCGTTACTTCGTCGCTTCCTTCGCGTCCTGGATTTCTTTTCTGCGTTCCTTGCAGAGCTTGGCGATTTCCGCGAGAGCCTTGCGCGCCCTAGCCGCTGAAACCTTTACGCCTTTTTCAGTGAATTTCGCGTTTTCCGCTAAATACGCCTCATACTGTTGCGTAAGCTGTTCGTGAACTGTCATCTCAACCTCCAATGGTTAACGTTTCTGAATTCATTGTATCATTGATTTGCCCACATGCAAGCAGGAAAACCGCATTTGAAGCGAAAAAACACGTTTTTTTCATGGAATGGCATTGTTTTCAGGAGATTTTCCTTCCTCGCCAGACGAATCCTTTTCCGGAAATCCTCCGATAGTATCCGTGGAAGAACATAATGATAATGTTGATGAAGCAAAACGGTCCCATCAGGGGGATAGGAAATTTGAAGCCTTGATACACCGTCACGATAGTGTACGCAAACCAAAAAAGAAGACTCGATATTGTCAGAAACAATGCGTCGGAAGAGCAAGTGACGATCAATGCGACGATGCCCACGAACGGTGCCACGCAGATTGCGCCGATGGCAACCACGGCAAGAAGCAGTAGGTAAAACATTTTTGCGGACGGTACAACTGCGCCGATAAGGCTTCGCTCGATGCCGTGAAACCCCTCCCAGTAGGAAGTATACATCTGGCAGGTGACGGCGCGCTTCATATCGCAGAACAGTTGTTTATATCCGCGGGAAACAAACAGTCTGGCAAGAGACACGTCGTCACAGATCTCGTTTTTGATCGTCTCCATGCCGCCGACGTCGATCATTGCCTTTCGTTCCGTCATTACGTATTGCCCGATTGCCATCGCATAAAAACGTTTCTGGATGTTGTTTTGAATCGGGATGGGAACAAACAACATCGTATTCAGCGCCATTGTCGCGATGATGCATCCGACGATTGCATTCCTGCTGGTTTCCTTCGGATATCCGCTGAGGAACTTCGCATGATAGGTGATGATGAGATCGACGCCCTGACGTATCGAGCCGGGGTTGTGGATCGTATCTGCGTCGGTCAGCAAAAGATATTCTCCCGTCGCGTAGGGAAGCATCTGCTGGATGGCGTGGTTCTTTCCTTTCCACCCTTCGGGAAGCGGATCCCCGTGAATCAACGTGATTCTGGAATCTTCTTTTTGCAGGCGTTCAACGATTGCCGCGGTGTCGTCGGTGCTCTTGTCGTCCAATACAAGGATTTCATAGTCGGGATAATTCTGGGCCATCAAAGACCGTACGCATTTCTCGATGTGGTCGTGCTCGTTACGGGCGGGGACCAGTACGGATACTTTCGGTCTCTTGTCCTGCTTGTGGGATCGATGATCCATCACCGTCATCGAGATGACATTCATCAGGGATATCGTCAAGGCATACACGGCCATAATGGACATGATGATCGCATAATAATACATCTGTTACTCCCAATCATCAGTTACCGGGACTGATTCTTCCTTCGCAGGATCGACCCAGCGTGCACTGGTTTGTCCGTCTGCAAGTATTGTACCTTACCATGGTCTATTTGGTCAACATAATCGAATGAACTGTCGAGTAACGTATAAGAGTCGTCTGAAATGTTGGGGGATGACGGATCGACATATTCCAACATCTGCCCCATTTTGATCTGATTGCGCAGATCGAGACTCCAGATTCCCGGTTTCACTTCTTCCAAAAGATATCCGAGAAACAGCCAGTCCCGCTGGTATCCTTCCTCGGTGATCGCCGAAAGCGGTCCGTCACCGTAAAAGAAACCCGTACAGTACTCTCGGTGACTGAATGCAAAAAGATCCCCGCGATACTCTTTCCACCTGGGGTCTTTGTCCAACGCCTTGCGGTATGCGCGGGTGACCAATCCCACGTAGTACCCCGATTTCATCCGTCCCTCAATCTTCATCGAATCCACACCGGCGTCGATAAGATCCTGGAGATGATCGATCATGCAAAGGTCTTTGGAGGAAAGAATCGTAGTATATCCGTCTTGTTCGCCGATGGGATAGTATTCGCCCGGTCGTTTCTCTTCGGTGAGTGCATAGTTCCACCTGCAGGTATGAGTGCAGTCCCCTTGGTTGGAAGAGCGTCCCGCCAATGCGGAAGAGAGCAGACAGCGACCGGAATAGGCCATACACATCGCTCCGTGTACGAATACTTCAAGCTTGAGATCGGGAACGGAATCTTTGATTCTCCTGATGTCGGCGATCGGGGTTTCTCTTCCTAAAATGATGCGGGTAAAACCGAGAGAACGGTACAGTTTCGCACTTTCGCTGTTGGTACACGAAGCTTGTGTGGAGAGATGAAGTTCCACCTCGTCGCCAAAGGTATTCCGCAGGATGTCGACGCATCCCATGTCGCTGATGATAAATGCATCGAACGGCCATTGCCTGATGCGCGGCATTTGTCGTTTCAACTCATCCATTTGATCTTCGTGAAACAGAATATTCAGTGTGCAGTACAGTTTCTTCCCATATCTTGCCTTCAATGTTCTCACCGCTTCCAGGTCGGCCTCGGTGAAGTTGTCCGCATTGGCCCGGAGCGAAAAACTCTCCAGGCCGATGTATGCGGCATCCGCGCCGTAAGCGTAAGCGACCTTGAGTTTCTCAAGATTACCCGCAGGGGCGAGCAACTCAACCACGGATTGCCTCCGCCACTGCCTTTCCGACGGCGACGGCGAGATCCTTGATTTCGTTTTGTTCGCTTTCGTTTGGTCCGACCTTAGCCATCGGAAGTCGTTTGGCATCATCGGGGAACGCGTAAGAGAGCACTTCCTCAATGGTGGACACCGGGTGGAATCTGATGTTTTTCTTCACCTCTTCGTCCAGCTTGTCCAGATCTCTCTGGTTGAATTTGGGGTAAAGGATCGTCTTCACCTTGTTTCGTTTCGCTGCAAGGATTTTCTCTTTCAAGCCACCGATGGGCATCACTTTACCTTTTAGGGTAAGCTCACCTGTCATGGCGAGATCCGGAGCTTCCGTCTGACCGGTGATCAACGAATACAGCGCGACAGTCATCGTAACGCCTGCCGACGGCCCGTCCTTCGGCGTTGCCCCCTCAGGGACATGCAGATGAACATTGTTGTTGGCGAACCACGATTCGGCGATCTTATGTTCTTTTGCATGTGCCTTAATCCACGTATAAGCGATATTCACCGATTCCTGCATTACGCTGCCGAGTTGCCCTGTCAGTTTCAGATCTCCCTTGCCGGGAGTGTTTTGCGCCTCTATCAGGAGTGTGTCACCGCCCATACTCGTCCATGCAAGGCCGAGAGCCGTGCCCACCTTATCCGCCTTGAGAATC
>JBAXYP010000112.1:0-6000 GCA_041670725.1 Sphaerochaetaceae bacterium | reverse complement strand
CAAATCGAAAGCCGACTGCGGAAGATGTATCAGGCGGTACAGACGAAATAAACCTCCTCCGCGTCCGTCAAATCCGCAATTGATCGTCCGCGTATTGGATCGCACAAACGGATTCCGCAATGGCGGCGAAATCACGGATGTACGGGCACGTACCGCAGAACAAGCGACCGCGGAAGCCTACAACGCGGCGATGGACCTCTAAGGCTTTCCCAATTATCCACATCTGTGGCGCTTCCGCCACAGGTGGTTTGTTCCCGATCCATGAAAAGACAGGCCGCCGTTACCAGTTTTTCAGCTCGGCAACGACGGCCTGTATTTCGACAAACCTGTCGATCGTATTTCAATACGTCGTGTACGGATTTTCGTTCCTGTACGGAATGGAAGCGGGTTGGTTGTACCCGATCTCCTTCACCCCAAGCATTTTGAAGAGACTGAACAACTCCTTGCCATAATGGCCGAACGCCACCGCCCCGTGATGGGGGAAATGCCTTTCGATCAACACATGACGATAGAACCGCCCCATCTCGTGGATGGCGAACACGCCGATGCTTCCGAAGCTCTTCGTCGGCATGTCAAGGACTTCCCCTTCGGCCATATAAGAGACGATCTGCCCGCGGGCGTTACCTTGAAGTCGATATAACGTCACCTCTCCGGGTTTGATGTCCCCTTCGATAGTACCGCGGGTGATGTCCGGTTCTCCGTCTGGCTCCAGGCTTCGTTTCATGATGAGTTGGTATCCCATGTGGGGATTGCACAACAAACTGGAGCAGGTGTTTCCGCAGTGGAATCCCATGAACAGGTCATGCTGGACGTACGGGATTTTCTTTCCCTTCAAGTAATCCGGCGGAACCGTGTTGTTGATGTCAAGCAACGTAACCGGTCCGTTGGAAACGCAGGTTCCGATATATTCAGAAAGCGCACCGAAAATATCCACTTCGCAACTGACGGGAATTCCTCTTGCGGCGAGTCGGCTGTTCACGAAGCAAGGTACGAATTTGAATTCCGTCTGAAACGCCGGCCAGCATTTGTTGGCGAACGTCACGTACTGGCTGGAACCTTTATGCTCGGCAGCCCAATCAAGCAAGGTGAGTTCGTACTGGGCGAGACGCGGCAGAACGCCGGCGTATCTGTTCTTCCCGATCTCCTTTTCCATATCGGACCGAACAGCAGGGATGCGGGGATCGTCCTTATGTTTGTTGTAGGCTACGAGCAGATCAAGTTCACTGTTCTCTTCGATCTCCACGCCAAGATCATACAACGGCTGGATCGGCGCGTTGCAGGCGAGAAAATCCTGCGGCCTCGGGCCGAAAGAAATTACCTTCAGGTGCTTGATCCCGATGTACGCTCTTGCCACGGGAATAAATTCCCGTATCATTTTCGCGACTTCTTCCGCCGACCCCACCGGATACGGAGGAATATAGGTGTGTTCCAAAGACCGCAATCCAAGATTGTAGGAACAGTTCAGCATACCGCAATACGCATCGCCGCGTCCGTCGATCAAATTTCCATCACCTTCCGCTGCGGCGGCGATCATCACCGGCCCGTCAAATTTCTGAACGAGCAACGTCTCGGACGTTTCCGGGCCGAAGTTTCCAAGGAACAGGACCAAGGCGTTGCAGTCGTGCGCCTTCACATCGTCAAGAACTTGGGCGACTTGCGTCTCACGTTCAATGGTAATCGGACACTCATACAATCCCTCGCCGAATGCGGCGCCGACGGCACGCCGTCGTTTTTCCGACAAACTGAGAGGAAAACAGTCACGAGATACCGCGACCAACGCTGGTTTCACTACCGGAATATTTTCCATAGGTGTACTCCTTATTACGTTAACGTACACGTACAGTATTTTCCCCTTTGCCCGACTTGTCAATCGTTTCCTCGCGAAACGCATCCCCAAATACCCTTCCCAAAGGGGCCGCGGCCCAAACCATCCCTGTTTTTCCGAACGACACATCGCCTCTTTTGCATAAGAATTGAACCATGAAACGAAGAACCATCATCCTCGGAATCTTGTTCACGTTGGTCGCCGCACTGGCAATCTGGACGAAAACACCAAAAAATCCCGATCCCGCGACAACCGTCGACACCTTAAGTCTCGGCGGCACCACATGGAGATCCGAAGGAGGAACGACGGTTCCCATCCTTTCGGAAGTGGGATGGGCCATCGAGACCCTGTCCTTTTCCTCCGATGGGGACATCCTCACGCTGTCATCACGGAAAATGAGAGAAAAAACATACCTCATCGAAAACGGAATGCTGTTTTGCGAAGGAAAAGCATGCGGACTCAGGCTCCGTTGGGACGGATCTCCAGGACGGGTTTTGGCACTTACTAGCGTGGCGAACAGAAGAAGCGTATACTTTGAGTCGCAATGAACACCGTGCTTCTCGTACCCGATTATACGCTTCTCGCCCCGTTTCTCGGTTCCCTCCGAAATGTGGAGATCGTCGGATTGGATCCCCAAAAACGGAACGACGCATTTTCCCCATGGAAGGCGACCGTCACCGCACTGAAAAAGGAGGGAATCTTCGACGGGCACGCCGACGCATACCTTACGGAAGTACTATCCATACTCCGCCCCCGTCTCGCCGAAGACGGAAAAGTCGGCATCCTTGGCATATCGCTCGGTGCACTATTCGGCGTATATGCGACGATCAGAGAACCAATCTTCTCGTTCTGTGCCTCGATCTCCGGGTCTTTCTGGTTCCCCGGATGGACGCAATGGCTCCAAAAACAAAAAATGCCACGGACTGCATATTTCTTCTGTTCGGGGGAAGACGAAGGACGAGGGAGAACCGACGCATTGAAGGACAGCCGGAGCGCAACGGACTTCACCTCTTCCCACCTTCACGGAACGTATCTCACCGACCCAAAAGGGCACATGTCGTATTTGAAAGAACGAACCGCTTCGTGCGTCACCTGGATTCAGAGCCAATTGTAAAGCAAAATCCCGACGGCTACCGAAACGTTCAACGAGCCTTTCGTACCACAGAGAGGTATGGACACCCGTCCGAGGCTATGGTCACAGAGAGACAACAACGCAGGGGAAACTCCCATCTCCTCACTGCCGATGACGGCATATCCCTCAGATGGGAACGGGAAGGCATGAATGTCCACGCCTCCCAATTCCAAGGCAAACACCGGCTTGTCCTTCAGAAACGCCATCGACTCCCCTTCATCGAGCATCTTGTGGGAGACGGTATCCACCGTGCCGCGCGAGGTACGAACGCAACGGGGATGCGCGGGATCGGCAGTCCCTTCCACCAACAGGATGTCTCTGATACCGAAACTGTCCGCAGACCGAAACACCGAACCGACGTTGAACGGGGAACGAAGACGATCAAGCACCAACCCGTGAGGTTTGACGATCCTTTTTCGGACATCCAGATTCCCGTTCCGGTCCGTGAAATCCCAATCGGAAGGTTCGGCACCCAACACGGCGAACAAAAGCTGGGAAACATCCTCCAACACAAAGGCGAGATCCCTTCCTCGTTCTCGCTCCATCGATACGGAAAGATCGTCCAGCCTGTGCCGTTCATCCTCGGAAAGGAGTTCTCGTACCTTCGAAAGCGCGAACACTTCACGCAAAGAACGGATGTACCCGTAATCAACGGGACGTTCATCGAACAACCCCAGAGCCGCTTCATGCAACACGATGGCGGTCTTGCGGGCACACACCTTGTCTTCAAGGCTCTCAAGTTTCCTCAGGGTGATCATCCTCTTCCTTCTTCGCTTTCGCAGGCCGGACAAGAACGGCGAACTCGCCCTTTACGGCCTGCCGTCCGGCAAGCTCATCTGCAACGACGGATGCGGTACCAACAAGATATTCCTCGTGTATTTTCGTCATCTCCCTGCCGATGACGACCAATCGTGAGGGATCCAGAACGGCGATCTCCCTCAAAGTCTTCACCACACGAAACGGCGACTCGTAGATAACGAACGCCTCATCCCGGCCAAGCAACTCGGAAAGGCGCGCGGAACGCCGTCCCGCCTTCGGGGAGAGGAACCCTTCGAACGTAAAGCTCTTGCCCACGTATCCCGCCGCACTGACCAACGTTGCGACGGCTGACGGACCGGGAATCGGACAGACGGGATGACCGGCCTCTCGTACGATGCTGACAAGGCGGGATCCGGGATCGCTGATGCCGGGGGTCCCGGCGTCACTGACATAAGCAACGGACAGTCCTTGGGAAAGCAATGCGACAATGCCCCTCGCGCTGTCCACCTCATTGTACGCATGACATGCGATCAGTCGCTTGTGAATGTCATACCGAGAAAGGAGCAACGAGGTATGTCGGGTATCCTCGCACGCAATGACGTCGACCGACCTTAACGTTTCCACCGCTCGATACGTGATGTCATCCAAATTTCCGATGGGCGTGGCAACCATGTACAATATCGCACTCACATTCCGCTCCTTGCCCCAAAGTATAGGAACGAAAAGAACTGTTTGCAATCCACAAACACAGAGAGTATACTCAGGGCGTGTACGTTTACGAAACAAGGAATCATGGATGACAATCAAGGAAATCGCACAAAAAAGCGGAGTATCCATAGGAACCGTTGACCGAGTGGTCCACCAAAGGGAAGGAGTCTGCAAGGAAACCCGCAAACGGGTGCAAGCGATCATCGACCAGAACGGATACAAACCAAATACCTATGCGAGGAATCTGAAGCTGGGAACACATTATCTCCTTGCCGTGTTGCTTCCCTACCTCCAATCGGAATCACGATACTGGGATCTTGTAGCGAAAGGCATTTCCAAGGCGGCGAAAGAGCTGGAAAGCTTCAACGTCAAGGTGGAAATCCTCCAGTTTCGCCGTGAGGACAAGAACGGCTTCTCGACGTTGTTTCATACGATGATGGGACAACACCCACAGGGAATTCTGCTTTCTCCTCCCAACCCTGAATCGATGGAAGTGGTGAAACAGACTAAGGATCTTCCGCCCATTTGCCTGATCGATTCGGCGTATCCTCTGTTTCCCGCCATCTCCACCATCGCGCAGAACGCATACAGCGGCGGCTTCGTCGCCGGAAAGATCGGAAGGCTCATCGCCAAGGAGTCGGGAAGATGGTTGTGCGTGCAAATCCATCCCGATGCATACAACAGCAAAGAACGGGCCGCCGGATTCCGGGCGAACCTCCAGGACGGTGCGGGGAACTGCGTCGAGGACGTTATTCCATTATCCATGGAAGCGATGCCGTCCGTTCTTGACGACGAGTTCTCCAAATTTCCCGACGTCCGCGGTATCTTTGTCACCTCCTCCATCACGGGAGAAGTGGCAGCATACCTGAAAAACAGAAAGATCAAGGATTCGGTGGTACTCGTCGGCTATGACCTCGTTCCGGAGAACAGGAAGGCATTGGAAGACGGTTCCATCGATTGCATCATCAGCCAACGGCCGGCCTTTCAGGGATACACGGGAGTGTACCAGTTGTACAAACACGTGGTGCTCGGGCAAGAACCGGAACAGAACGTCCATATTCCCATCGACATTTTCTTCAAAGAGAACCTTGTCGACACGATTGACTGAAAAAGGAGAACAGAGATGGAAGTGAAACGAGAAATAGAAGACGGCAAGGCAATCGTAGGCATTGAGTTGGGTTCGACCCGTATCAAGGCGGTGATGATCGACTCCCATAACACTCCGATCGCCCAAGGCGCGTACGATTGGGAAAACCAATTGGTCGACGGAATCTGGACGTATGACCTATCCGAGGTGCGCAAAGGACTTCAACTGTGCTATGCTGACCTCGCTTCCAATGTCAAGAACATGTACGGCATTCCGCTTCGTAACATCAAAGCGTTCGGCATCAGTGCGATGATGCACGGATATATTGTGTTTGATGCCGCTGGCAACCAATTGGTGCCGTTCCGTACCTGGAGGAACACCATCACGGAGCAGGCATCCCGACAACTCACCAAATTGTTTGATTTCCCCATCCCCCAGCGCTGGTCGGTCGCGCATTTGTATCAGGCGATCCTCAACGAAGAGCCACAT
>JBAXYP010000111.1:0-6010 GCA_041670725.1 Sphaerochaetaceae bacterium | reverse complement strand
CCTGAAATAGGGGAAAAAATTTATAATGAACTCCAAGAGGCCGGTATCGAAGTGTTGTACGACGATCGCAAGGAATCGGCCGGTGTCAAATTCAAGGACGCCGATCTGATCGGGCTTCCCATCAGAATCACCGTCGGAAACCGGAGCCTGCAGAACGGAAAAGCGGAGGTGAAACTCCGCAGCAACTTACCTGCGACGATGGAGTTTGATCTCAACAACCTCGTCGAAGAAATCAAGGAACTCATCACCAAACTCACAAGGGAAATCACCGACAAGATCGTCGTCAAGGAGTGGAAACGCTGAAAAGCGGAAATTCATTTCCTTCAGGCGAAAAGGTCCGATGTCTTCCAACATTGGACCTTTTATTTCTAGTCCGTACCTCACTCGTCCCAGAATGCACTCTCAAGAAACAGATCATCATATTTCTCCATAGAAGAATGCACCGCTTTTCGCCGTTTCCTCGCCATACAAATCCCATACACTACGAGCACCGAAGAAAGAAGGATGCTCGCGTTGGCAAATACATCCGGATGTCTGGTATAAAAGGTCGTCCCTTCTTTTTCTCCGATCGGAACCTCGTAGAGATGCCAGCCTTTGGTGAAAGGCTCCATGGGATCCACAATGACGCCAGCCGGAGTAACGAGACAAGTGATTCCGCTGTTCGTTCCACGGATCAACGGTCGCCGGTTCTCCACCGCCCTGAAGACGGCAAGCCCCAGATGCTGCATCTCCGCCGCAACGGAACCAGACCAACTGTCGTTTGTCAGATTGACCAGGATGTCCGCACCGTTACGGACAAATGCGGCGTTGAGGGAACCAAAAATATCTTCAAAACAAATCGGAGTGGAGAAACGAATGCCGTTATAGGAGAAAACGATCGGTTCGGTTCCTTTTTCCCACCATTTGTAATCGTTCGCCTTAAGCAACGCATACAAACGCGGAAATTCCTTCCCATAGGGAAAATACTCGGTGAACGGGACAAGGTGCTGTTTCCGATATGTACCGAGAATTTGTCCTTGTCCGAACAAGATGACGGTGTTGTATGTCTTCCAGTTCCAAGAACCATCTTCAAGAAACGGGGGAAGGTCTTTGTCTTTGACTAACCCTTCGGGATTTCCAGTCACTAACGGAACGGGAAGACTTTTGCCAAAATCAATGAAATCGTTAACAAGCGCGTACGTGAGATCGTCGCTTGGATGTTCCAAATGCCAGGAAACCGATGGGACGAACGCCGTTTCTGACCAAAGGATCATGTCGGGTTTCGCTTTCAACGCTTCAAGGCTTGCATCCTTCAATACCTCGTAATTCGCTTTGTAAGTCGCATACCCGCCCTTCCAACTGTCCGCGGAATGCTGGACCGCGGCAATACGGACGGTCCGTTCTGGTCGTGCCTGCGTATAGGAAACATACGTGACGATACCAAAGAAAAGCTGGAACGCAAGAAGCGCTCCGTATGCGATGATATCCGCTCTGTAGGAAGAGAGGCTTTCTTTCCCCTCCAAAAGTGATGCCATCCAAGCCTGCGGGAGCGCCATCATGAACACAATGCCCCAGATTCCGGTAATCGAAGCAATTTGGATCAGGACAGGATATGCGTACAATGCGGACGCAAGGTTACCATACGGATATCCGAGAAACCCCGTCTGTGTGAGATACGAATATCCGACATACAAAAGTGTCTGCAGAAGATATCCACGCTTCTTGAACAAAGAGTGACCCATCTTCAATATCGGAAACAAAACGAGATACTGCATCGCTTCGAGACTCGGGGCTATCAAGATGGCAAGGGGATGGAAAGTCTTGAGCCAATAGTTATACACCAGATAAAACGCAAAACCGTAGATGGCTCCTTCCAGCCACACCACCTTCCAACCCGATCTATTGATCACCCAGAATACGGGAATCATAGTGAAGAACGCAAGGATTCCCCAACCTTTGGCATCAAGGAAATTTGGGAACGCCAGCGCATGAAGGAACGCCGCCCCAAGCAAAACCCCTGTCTCAACGAAGAATCGTCCCAAAGCGCGTCTGAATTCGTTCATGATTCCATGGTACTGATCTTCCCTTCAAACGAAAAGAGAAAAAATGCCGCAGGGACAAACACCCTGCGGCATCCGACAGTTTTGCATTCGAAACTCAGTTCGCACCAAGTTTTTTCAATTCGTTTACGATATACGTCCGTTTCTGGCTTTTCGCATATTCGAGAACGGAATGTCCCTGATAGTCTCGGGCGTTAATGTCAGCGCCTTTGTTGATCAACTCAGAGACCACGCGTGTCTCGGGATTCGAATTCACCGCCATAATGAGCGGCGTCTCACCAAGATAATTCCGTGCGTTGAGATCGGCACCTGCGGCAAGCAATGCGTCGATTATCTTCGGACTGGTGCTCTTGTTCGCCGCAAGATGCAAAGCATTGGAGCGATATTTCGGTTCGGCTTCCTGAATATCTGCGCCAGCGGCGAGCAAAGCGTTGAGAACCGCAACGCTCGGATTATACTGTGCGGCCAACATGATCGGGGTCATCCCCCACTCGTTCTGGGCGTGAATGTCGGCGCCTTCCTTCAACAGAGCCTTGATCTCGGAAGCTTTGGTGGCGGATACAGCGGCAGCCAGAAGCTTTTTGTTAAGACTTTCAACACTTTTCGCCATTTGTTGTTTCTCCTTGCTAATTCTGTTAGGAATTACACTTAGTACTTTTGAGTATTCCAGACTTTTCAAAAAAAGTATAGGCTTTCGCATAAAAACATGGCCTTTTAAGAAATCAAAAGAAATTAATGTTTTCTTCAGTTTTTCGTTCATCTTTTAATGTTTTTTCTCAGAAAACCAAAAAACCAAAACAAAAACACACGGAAACATTCTTATATTTCTTTCCGCAATATTTTCCCGTCTTTCTTGTCCTCATGAAACATCGAAGGATCCTTCGCTCATTTTCATCGGGATTGTTCTATGGTATACTTCGAGCCATGGTAACGAATGCGATCCTGAAAGAAATCCCCAAAGTGGAATTGCACGACCATCTCGACGGTGGTCTGAGGGTCCAGACAGTCATTGACTTGGCAAAAGAAGAGCATGTCACGCTACCCTATGACGATCAGGAAGAATTGCATGCTTGGTTTGTCCGTGGAGGAAAACAGAAGAATCTTCATTTGTATCTTGAGGCGTTCGCCGTCACCACCTCGGTGATGCAAACGCGGGACGCCCTATACCGCGTGGCCTATGAGGCGGTAGAAGATTTGGCCGTACAGAATGTGTGCTACGCGGAATTGCGATTCGCTCCCATGCTCCACCTTACAAAGGGACTTGCGGCGGAGGAAGTGGTTCAGGCAGTCTTGGACGGATTAATGGAAGGAAGCAAAAAAACCGATATGAAAGTCGGCCTGATCCTTTGCGCCATGCGTAATCAGGATCCGGCCGTTTCCCTCAAGGTGGCGGAACTTGCCGTTGCCTTCCGCGATCGCGGCGTCGTGGGATTCGACCTCGCAGGCGATGAAATCGGATATCCGCCGAAGAAACACCTCCATGCATTCCAATACATCCGCAACCAAAACTTCAACATCACCGTCCACGCGGGGGAAGCTTTCGGAGTGGAGTCCATCTGGCAGGCGATCCAAGTCTGCGGCGCGCACCGCATCGGACACGGAACCAGACTCACCGAAGACATGGTACTGGATGGAGGCCACATCGAACAGATGGGATCCCTCTCCCACTTTGTCCTCGACAGGCGCATTCCCATCGAAGTGTGCCTGACGAGCAATGTAGGTACGGGGGCGTGCGAAAGTTATGCAACCCATCCGTTCCCCATTTTTTTCAGGAACAACTTCCGGTGTTTCCTCTGCACGGACAACCCGTTGATGAGCGACACGACGATTACCAAGGAGATGGGGCTTGCCGTGAAGTATTACGGCCTGGACTTCGATGATCTGGAAAAACTTACGCTCAACGCAATGAAAAGCGCGTTCATTCACAATGATCAGAAACTGGTTTTGATTTACGACATCATCAAGAAGCGATACGCCGAACTGCGGAACAAATACCAGATTCAGTAATCGTTGTGCAGATAATATCGAAACACTTTCGCTGGATTTATCCGTAATCGGACAAGACAGTACAGATATGCGCCGAGCGCTCCCGCAAGATGGGTCAAGTGAGCGACATTGCCACCGTAACCGAACAACTGACTGGATAACTCTATGGCCGTATAGATGATGATCAACAGCGGGGCTTTGACGGGAATCAAGCCAAAGACAAAGATTCTGGCTCGCGGATAAAAAACGGCAAATAGCACCATCACGCCGAAAATCGCTCCGGAAGCGCCTACCAACATGACGTTGACGCCTGCCAGAAGATAGCAGAGAAAACTCACCACACCGGAAAACACCCCGGTCAAAAGGTAAGCGAGCAAAAACTCACTGCTCCCCAACTGATTCTCCACGGGGATGCCGAACATCAGCAGAGAAAACATATTCCAGAAAATATGCTCGACGCCACTGTGCACGAACATATACGAGACAAATTGCCATACCCAACCATTGAGGATGCAGGACGGGATCATCGCAAGGTGAATTTCAAGATTCTGAGAAACAGAAGTCATCAGAAATACGATGACATTCACCAAGGCAAGTTTCCAGGTCACATGCCAGGAATCATACGGCAACGTCCTCATTCGGACGTTTCTGCGTTGCGGACTCCAATTCATGGTATCAAGGTAAAGATTTCGCGACGAATGGTCAACCGAACTATTAAAATGCGCAAAAATTGCACAGCATGACAGAGGTGCACACTTCTTCATTCCTTTGGCGCATTATTCTCCAGAAAAACTTGGCACGCCTCTTGCATGTATTTTTCTGACAGGACAATACAACGTTTTTTCATACAACAACCTCCTTTTTCTATCAAAGGTGCCGTCCGTTGGACGACACCTTTCTTTTATCGAAACGGTAACGGAAGGAGTGCGCAAAAGATGCAAACTGTTACCCTTTTTCACAGTACGCCATGCAACACTGTGGCTTTGCATGGGGATTTTTTACGCCAGAACCCGTTTTTCTTAATTGGCATGTATCTTGCAGGAGAAGTGATAGAGCAAAGAATTCTGTTTTTTTCAATCAAACCTCCTTTAGAATGTGATTTTCTGGCGCCAGCAGCCTCTCTCCCCACCCCACAATGTATAAGCTGCTGGCGTCTCTTTTTGTCCTTACATCCCGAAGAAAATCTTTTTGATGACTTTCCCCACTCCCGCATTCTCACAGGTATCGGTAACGTATGATGCCACGGATTTCAGTTCCGGTCGTGCATTACCCATCGCAACGGAAAAACCAGAAGCCTTCAACATCCCCAAATCGTTGTCAAAGTCACCGAATGCCATAATTTCATCCGGAGTCACGGAAAATCGGCGGGCAAGAACAGGAATGGCATTGGCCTTGTCCGTTCCCTTGGGAGCCGTTTCCAAAATGGATTCGGAAGAAAGGAATACGTCCGCCACATCCCCCACTGCATCCCGAAGCGTATCCACCATAATGCGCACCAGTCCTGTGTCCAGCGAACGAGGCGTTAATTTATAAAAACGATGGCCTTCCTTCTCCCATTTGTCCAAAAGACGATCAAGATCACAGACAACCCCCTGCTTGCCAGACATTTTTACCTGGAGGTCGTACCAATACCCGTCATTGCATTCCGTATACCAGTCATCAAGGTCAAAAATCTGGTTGACCATTCCCTTCCTTCTGGTAAAACGCAACATTTTCCTTACGACCTCAGGATCCGCGGGACGATCATAGAGTACATCATCGCCGTCTTGAATGTAGTTGCCATTGAAACAGCATTTGACAACCGGTACATCCAAAAGACGTACAAGGGGGTCGACGCTCCCCCGAAAACGTCCGGAAACAATGCAAAAGGGAATGTGCTTTTCCAACACGACGTTTCGTACCCATCTCTTGTTTTCTTCCGGCAACAGCAAGTTTTTGGTGACGAGCGTCCGATCCACATCGGAACAAATGAGTTTCGGTTCGTT
>JBAXYP010000110.1:0-6035 GCA_041670725.1 Sphaerochaetaceae bacterium | reverse complement strand
TTGCGTACGTGAAATGAGGTTTGTGAATCTTGACACCGAAAAGAGCTATCCTGTATAGTCTATTGAGTCGTATTTTGAAAACGTAAGGAGATATCGTCATGTCCAAAGCACATAGAGGGGCTGGAATCGTCAAAGAAGTGAATCACGGAAGGGGAACCTGTCCGATTTGCAAGCGAACCGAAGTCAAGTTGTTGTATGAGCAGACCGTAGACGGGAACAAAACGAAAGTTTGCAAGGTGTGTGACGCCCATATCAAAAACGTCGCCGCGAAAAAGAGCAAAGCGGAAAAAGCCGCCGCAGCCCCTGCTCCGGCCGCCCAGTAACAAATGCGTTCGGATTAACGGAGACCCTCTGGTGACAGGGGGCTTTTTTTATAAGGGGGGGGTACATGGTCTCGTACTACATGGTGGGAATCAAGGGGACGGGCATGGCAAGCCTTTCCGTCCTCCTCTCGGAGATGGGCGGACTGGTGCGTGGATGCGATACCGCCGAAGTGTTTTCCACCGATGCGCTGCTTGCCCAGAACCATATTTTTGCGGACGTCGGGTTCGAAGCTGCGAATCTGCCGTTGGAAACGGATGTCGTCATCTTCAGCACCGCCTATCTCCCGTCAACACCGATTCTCGCGGAAGCGACGCGACGGGGAAAGGAGATGTACTCGTACGTGGAATTTCTCGCGAAGCTGACGAAGGAACGGGACAGCTATGTGGTGTGCGGCACCCACGGGAAGACCACCGTGACCGCGGCGACGAGTTTCCTGCTCTCGCAAGGGAAAAGAACCTCCTATCCCTTCTTCAGCGTTTTCGGTTCCAATTTGGTGGGAAGAGCGCGGATGTTCTGCCAAGGGAAGGAATACTTCCTCCTCGAAGGATGCGAGTATCAGGACCATTTCCTGCGGTACAGGACACGCGGCGCGCTCGTGACTGCCGTTGAGTGGGATCATCCCGATTACTTCAAAGACGAGAAGGCCGTGTACGAGAGTTTCCTGAAATTCTGCTCCGGCATCGAGAAGGGTGGGTTCTGCGTCATTTGCGTCGACGGAACGCAGACGAGGCGTCTTGCTTCTTCCCTTGCCAAGAGGAGAGCTGATATCCGAATCATCCCGTATGGATTCTCTCATCGGGGGCCGCTGAGAATCCGTCCGTTCGTGGGAGGCGGCTACACCGTTGATCTGATCGAAATGCCGTATCATTTTCCCGTATCAAGTCAGGCATGGGTGGACGATTTCGTCGGGGCCGCGATCCTTGCGACGGCTATGCTTCTGGATGCGAAGGATGTCAAATTGTATCTACCGGAAAATTCGCTGGTCACTGACGAGGCGTTTCCGTCGGTTCTCTCCTCGATGCTTTCCGATCTCGCCGGATATCCCGGGACGATCGGCAGAATGGAAGTGACGGGGGAAGAAGGGGAAATCACCTACATCGATGACTACGCCCATCATCCGACACAGATACGGGTCGTATTGGAAAGCCTTCGCTTGACGTACCGGAACCGGCACATTCTCGTGGTGTTCCGTCCCCATACGGTGAGTCGCACCACCGCTTTGTTTTCGGAATTCGTCACCGCGTTGTCGTTTGCCGACAAACTTATCATACAAAATACTTATGCCTCTGCGCGTGGCGATGGGGACGTGCAGGGGAACAGTTCAGAGAATCTTGCGAAAGCGCTTCAGGAGCGGATGCTGACCCATTATCACATTCCGCTTCAGGCGGTGATTTTCGCGAAAGACGACGAAGAAGCGATAGAGATCGCCAACAGCTGGTTGCTCCCCGGCGATCTCTGCGTTACCATGGGGGCTGGGAACAACCGGCACCTGGCCGACAGCATCAGGGACCGAAGGAGAAAGGGATGAAAAGCATGACAGGCTATGGGCAGGCTACGGCGTCGACCGAAGCCTTCCAATTGGCCGTTGAAATAAAATCGTACAACAATCGGTATCTCGACATCGAGCATACCATGCCGTTTTATTTCGCGCCGTTTGAGATCGAACTGGACAAAGAGATCGGAAAAGTCGCCTCGAGGGGACATGTTGAACTGACCGTCCGTGTGAAAAATATCCAAAGCGATCTGCAAATTGTCGTGGACAAGGATGCAGTCCAGCGGTATACCGATGCGTTCGGGCAGATTTCCGTCTTCAGCGGGAAAGCGCTGAAACCCACACTTGCGGATTATCTCTCTTCTGAGGGCGTCGTCACCAATCTGAGGGAGGAGGACAGCGAACGGTATCGAGGTCCGCTTTTTCAGGCGATGAACGAGGCTCTCACACAATTTTCGGCTTCGAAGGATAGGGAAGGGGAAAGTACCAGAAAGGATTTGGCGCGGCTTGGGATCCAGATAAAGGATGGCCTCTCCGTCATCGAAGGGCATGCGGCGGAACTGGAGAAGTTGCTGAAGGAAAACCTGATCCAGCGTATTCACGAGATGCTCGGGGATCAAAACTATGATGAAAACAGGATCCTTACCGAAGTGGCCGTCATGTTGGTCCGTTATTCCGTAAACGAGGAAGTGAAGCGATTGGAAACCCACCTGAAGGCGTACGAGCAGCTTCTGGAATTGGATGAGCCAGTCGGCAAACGGCTTGACTTTCTTTGCCAAGAGATGAACCGGGAGATCAACACGATCGGCAGCAAGAGCCAGATCGCGGAGATGAATCTTCAGGTAGTCAGGATGAAGGACGGATTGGAAAACATCCGCGAGCAAGTCAGGAACATCGAATAATGAGAATTGCCATCAGCGGGAAAAGCGGGTGCGGAAATACCACGGTGACGACGCTTGTCAGCGAGGCACTGGGATTTCCGATGATCAACTTCACGTTCCGAAATCTCAGCAAGGAGCGTGGCATTGAATTCTGGGATTTTTGCAGGTTGGCGGAAAAGAGCGATGAACCCGACCGGGAGGTGGACACCCGACAGGTACGGCTCGCCATGAAAGAGAAGGATTGTGTCCTCGGTTCTCGTTTGGCCATCTGGATGCTGAAGGAGGCGGATTTGAAGGTGTATCTTACCGCCACCACCGAAGAACGCGCGAAACGGGTACGAGAGAGGGAAGGTGGGACGTTCGAACAACGCTTCAAGGAGACGAGTGAGCGAGACCGACGGGACAGTGCGCGGTACAAGCGTCTGTACGGCATCGACAACGACGACACTTCGGTCGCCGACCTGGTGATCGATACCACAAAGAAGAGCGCGGAGGAAGTCGCAGGGATCATCATTGAAAAAGCGAGATCCATGACGGCATAGGCTGTACATGGTCGTCGTTTTTCTATATACTTTTCAAACTGTACCCGTATGAGTGCAAGGAGATCAGCGTGAGCATTCCATTGAAAGCCTTGGAAGATTATCAGGGCAATATCTACCAGATTACATGTGCGGCGATCAAGGAAGCCGAAATTCTTTCCGAACCGGGATGCGGAGGCAAGGAAATCGAGGAGAAAAACGAAAAAATCGTTTCCGTCGTCCTTACCAAAGCTCTGAATGGTGAAATCTCCTATACGCCGTCAAACCAACAGTAATCCGTTTTCCAAGGTAGTCTTCCTTTTCGGCCCTACCGGGGTCGGGAAGACGCAATTGATCTCTTCGCTCGATCCCAGCAGATTTTCCGTCGTCAACGCCGATTCCATTCAAGTGTATCGGGGGTTGGATATCGGTTCGGCGAAAGCCACAAAAGAAGAACGCGCCCGTATTCGCCATTATTTGGTCGATGTGGAGGATCCGTGGAGGCAATTCACCGTAGCCCGTTTTATCGAGCTTGCCGATGAGGCGTGCGCCGAAATTGCAAAAGAAGGGAAGACTCCCGTTTTGTGCGGGGGAACGGCGTACTATTTCAAACATTTTCTCTATGGTCTTTCAGAAGCTCCCGCGAGCGACGACGGAACCCGGCTTCGCATCGCGCGCGAGGTGGAGGAGAACGGATTGCCGTGGGCGTACGAACGACTTCTCGAGGTCGATCCCCAAAGCGCCGGTCGGATCAAGGAGCGGGACGGCTACCGTATCACTCGCGCTTTGGAAGTGTGGGAGACGAGCGGCAGGCCGCTTTCTTCTTTTCTTCCGTCCACGACGCCGCGTTACGGCATGAAACCTCTGTGCGTCGGGTTATGCCGTGACAACGACGAGTTGTCAGATCGGATAGGAGAGCGGGTCGGAGAGATGTTCCGGCAGGGACTTCTCGAGGAGGTGCGCCGGTTGATCCGCGAAGGCGCCACCGCCGAATGGCCCGGAATGCAAGGCATCGGTTATCGTGAGTTTTTTGATGCGATGCGCTACGGAGAGGATTCCCTGCAGTCCATTAAGGAGCGCATCGTTCGTGCGAGCCGCATGTACGCCAAGCGGCAGATGACTTTTTTCCGGAGTTTCGCCGAAGTGATATGGATCTCTCCTACGGAGAAGGCTGCATTTGCACGGTTGTTGGACGAGTTTTTGGCGTGAGCCCCACTTCTTCGGCTCCGAGGAATACGTAAGAGACATTGGTAATGGAAGCGATCAATCTCCAGCCCCGCTTGTTCGTCGTGAACACGAAATCCTGCGTTTCTTTGTAATGATAAACGATGGTGTGTCCTTCCGTGGGGGTCTTCGTGTTTCCTTCGTCGTACGGATACGGCGTCCAAATCTCGCTGTTTACCCGATATGAGTTTTCGTCCGTTCTCGCGATCGTCACGTTGGTCACCCCGTAGATGTTGGTCCCTTCCGTGATGGCCGGCTTCCCATCGGCGATCCATGTCCGTGCGTTGGTGATCGCGTCGATCGCTTCGTATGCCTTGCGGGTCTGTCGGTTGACATACAGGTTGGTGACTTCCAGCTCGGCGGGGCTTTTTACATGCTTGTCGAGCGAAGCGTCCATTTTTTCCACATCGAGTTCCGTTTGTCCCGTGAAGTATTCCTCGATGATCTGCTTGTCGTCCATCCCGTAGGTGTATGGCGGGGTGAGGGCAAGTTTCACCCTGCTTGCGGTGATTCCGCCCACGACAGCCACGACGGCGATGACGGAAAGGACAATCCATCCTTTTTTGCGCCAGAAAATCCGTCTGGCGGCGCGTTTGTGTTGCCCTTCCCGAAACGAGGTGCATTCACGCGTCGACGCATCCGAGGTGATGTCTTCTTTCCATGAGAGACGTTCCACCTGGGAAGCCATCCATGTACCCAAAATACGCTGCGCTGGCCCGTTTCCAGCGATGTCGCGTTGACGGGTCAGCGACATGGAAAGGGCATCGTCGACGAATGTTCGCGTCGCCTTGTCCAACGTCGAATTCATCAAGGAAAGCGGAATCGCCCGGAATCCGTCCTCTCTGGTGTCTGCGTCGCTGAACGGCGGAAATCCCGCCGCCGCCATATAAAGGATTTGCGCCATTTCGTCACACAGACTGAAAGCCGGATGAATGTCGTGGTGAACCCACATGGCGACGTTGTCGTACCGTTCCTCATCATCGGCGCAGGAGGAGAGCAAATCTCCGAGACTCTGCGGAAGAATCAGAACGCCCCCCCCTTCGATACCGTACATTCTCCAAAATGGAAGGATACCGCTGGAAAGATCGAGGAACGCGTCGTCAAGGAGCGGGAGCGCCCTGCACAGATCTGAAACCACGTCCTTTGCCGCCCCGCGCTTCGTATCCATTAAATCCCATAACGAGAAGATGGGGATCGCGTCGAAATAGATGCACCGTTTCCCTTCGGCGAGGGTCAATCCCTTCCACAACCACGACGAAATCCTTCCGTCTTTGTAGATGTAGCCGAAATCCTTCTCACCTTGAAGCAAATATCCGGGGAGCTCCGTGTCCTTGCCCCCGAGGACGAGGCAGGTGGAAGGTTTCCCTTCGATGGTCGTCGTGAATATTTCCGCCTGTTTCATTGCCGGCTCCTTCCTGCGATGGCGCACAGGTGCCACACATCGTCTCCTTCGTATGGGATTTCTCCTTCAGGAACGCGAGTGAATTGGTTGTCGTTTACCGAAAGGGAAAGAATATCCCATTGACCGCTGAACCATTTGAGCCTTCCCGTGGCCTCGATAAGTCCGTATCCGCACGCTCCGATGATTCCCTTGTG
>JBAXYP010000109.1:0-6058 GCA_041670725.1 Sphaerochaetaceae bacterium | reverse complement strand
ATGAGATACTTTGAAATGAGTCATCTGTTTACGCAGTGGGGCGCAAAGTTTTGTCCGAAGATTGTGGCGACGGTGGACGGAACGGACAAAACCGTATTCGGTTGGCATACAGAGGCGACAGGCAATGCGTATTTTGCATTCCTGTCTGCATTCCTCCCCCGACTTGTCGAGGAACTGAAGAGACTTGGAATTGACGGCGACACGTTCTTTCATGTTTCGGACGAGCCGAATCCCTTGAATCTCGACTCTTATCTGGCCGCAAAAAAACTCGTGGAACCATATCTTGAAGGTTTTCCCGTCATTGACGCGTTGAGTCACGTCGAATTTTTCAAAAAAGGGATCGTCGAACGTCCCGTTCCGACCAGTGACACCTTCGATGCATTTCTCTCTTGCGGTTTTCCTCATCCGTGGGTCTATTATTGTTGTTCGCAGGATGTGAATGTCCCCAATCGCTTTATGGCAATGCCTTCGTACCGGAACCGCATCATGGGGCTGTTGCTTTATCGGTATGACATGGAAGGATTCCTCCACTGGGGATACAATTATTATTATTCCCAATATTCGCGGCAACAAATTGATCCGTATCAGGAGACCGGAGCTCTCGATGCGTTTCCCGCCGGAGATTCGTTTTTGGTATATCCCGGACCGGACGGGATGCCGGAAGAATCCATACGCATCATGGTGCAGGACGAAGGGTTGAACGATTTGCGCGCTTGCAGGTTCTTGGAGCAAATTAAGGGGCGGGAATTTGTCCTTCGGTTGCTTTTTGGCGGTCGATCGGAAGATTTTACGTTCTCCTCGTATCCCCATTCTGCGGGATGGCTGTTGTCGATGCGGGAAAGGATTAACAGAGCGATCGAGGATGCAATCGGGGAACGCTGACCCATCCATGAATTCAGTATGTGATTTGGGGAAAAAGTACGGGAAGGATTTCCCGTACCATGGTCCGTGTCGTCTCTTCGCCTGTGATATCCGCGGAGAGATTCAAGAAAAAATTCCTCACGGATGATGTTTTTCTTTCGTCGTCGGATCGCTGAGCTTTGAAAAATACGAAACGATCTGTTCCCCGGCGAGGTGCAGGTGGGATTTGTTTATCCCGATCGCTTCTTCGTCATTTTTTGCGAGGATCGCGTCGATGATGCCGATGTGTTCGGGAATCGATTCGGTAAAGCGTTTCCTGCTTTCCAAGGAAATCAATCGGAACGGAGTGAGAAGCACCGTATATCGATGGTACGTTTCGCTGATGATATCGTTTCCCGCGCTGTCCACCAGAAAACAGTGGAATTTGCTGTCGGTGTCCGTATAAGAGACGAGATGATCGTACGTATTGTTCGTGAGGAAAGAATTCCTGAATCCCAATAATTCTTGTTTGATGTCGAGAGTCATGTGTTCGCAGACTTTCTTGATCGCAAACGTTTCGACAAGGTTCCTGAAATCCATAATATCAAGCACTTGCTTTTCGGAAAGTTTTCGGACTATGACGGATTTGTTGTTGATGCTTTCCAGTAATCCTTCGCCGATCAACTCTCCAATTGCCGAATGGACGGGAGAGCGGCTCACTTTCAAATCTTGGGCTATCTCCACTTCATTGATTCGCTGTCCCGGTTTGAATTCCCCTTTTAGGATACTGTCGTGAAGATACTGATATACTTGTTGTTTGATGGTGAGAATTACCGGCCTCTCCATGTTTTCCCCTTCTTCACCATAATGTAAAAAAGATTCGTTGACAACAATCGCATCAGGAAAGAATATCGATCGAAAGGGATTTCTTTCGGATGTTTCTATCCATGCGACTTCAGCGTTCCGTCCGAAGCCCTTTCGTCTGGGACTGAAAACGGAAATTTCGCGTCACGTCACCCCGTATTCGGATCCCCCGATGAATTCCCGCAGCAGAGAATCGCTGGGGACCATGGTGTCGGCAATGGGCTGGAAGTTGTCCAGAAACTTCAGAAGCCTGCGAGCCGTCACGTAGACCACGTCTGAGGAGGGTTTGACCATCTTCAAGAGGGGCTGGGCGAACGGTGCAAGGACGGCGAGTTCGTAGTCCAGCGCCGAGTTGATCATCACGTCGGCGTTCGCCTGATAGGGGAAGATGTACAGGTTCTCTCCGCGTTGGATGGAAGGAATCATCGAGAGAGTCTGCTGGGCCGAGGCGCCGCGGGTGCGATGGTCGCGGACGATGCGGCGGATGATCCTGTTGTCCGTCGTACTGATCCTGTTGTGGTCGTTGATGTTCACCTGGGTGAAGGCGGAGATGTATACGCGAAAGAGCAGCTCCTTGTCCAGTCCTCCGGTCAGCGCGGGATTCATGCCGTGGATTCCTTCGATGACGACGATCGTTCGGTTGTCCAAACGAACTTTGTCGCCGAATGTGGTCCTTTTCCCCACAAAGTCATAGGTGGGGAGAGCGATTTCCTCGCCATTCTGAAGTGCCTGAAGATCCTTTTGGAACAACGGGAGGTTCAACGCCTCAAGACGCTCCAAATCGGGGTTTCCGTCCTGATCCTTGGGACATTGGTCGGGCGGCAGATAGTAATTGTCCAGACTGATCTTCACCGTTTTCTTCCCACGGACCTGCAATTGGGTGCAGAGCTTGAACGCGAAGGTCGTCTTCCCCGATGAGGACGGGCCGGCGATCAACACGAACCGGGCGGTATCGCGAGAGCAGATTGCCTCGGCGATGTCCGCGATGTGTTTTGCCTGGAACTCCTCGGAAAGGCGAATGAACGGGGCGATTTTGTTTTCATAGGAAAGTTTGGAAAGGTCCCCGATGCTGGAGACTTGGATGATCGGGGCGTTTTCCTTGCCGTGTTCGAGCGCATCGAACAGTTTGGAATTGTCCTTGTACGCGTCCAATTGGGTGAAATCGAATGAGCGGGGGTACCGGAGGAGCAACCCATTCTGTTTGTAGGATCTCAATTCCCAGACGGAAATCAGGCCGCTTGACGGGACGATCGGCTCATAACTGATATCCCGGAAGTTGCCCATCTGATAGAGTTGTACCGAAGGATTGTTGTCGGCGGACAGGAGCCCGACCGTCTGGTCGAATTGTTTTTTCCTGAAATAGCCGAGGGCTTCGTCGTACGGGACAACCGCTTTTTCGATAGGGAGATTCCGATCGGCGATAGCCTTCATTTCGTCGGCGATGGACGCAATGGTGTCCTTCCCGACAATGAACCGATCTTGGAACGTGAAGTAATACCCGTCGCCCAAGGCGAAGCCGATGACCAGTCTGCGGTTCGGATACAGCGTATCCACCGCGGCATACAGCAGGAAACAGATGCTCTGCCGATACACACGTTTCCCGATGTCTGAAAACAGCCTGATCGGGACGATGACGCTGTTGCAGGTGAGGTGATCGGAGAAGCTTTCCACTTCGTTGTTCACCAACGCGCATACATACGGGTTCGACTCGTAGTCGCTGGACATTTCAGCCCCCAGGTCGAATTGGAACAGGGCGTCGGTTACGGTGGAACCGAGCGGAATCTGGATTTTTGTGTCTTCAAACGTGACAGTGATCGTGTTCATACATCCTATAATACTGAAAAAAATGTCGTTGTGTGAGCCTTTTTCATATGATTGACAGGGCTCTGGAGGGCGGATACAGTTTTGGATGTGAAACAAAGGACCCGAGCATTTCCGTACAGAGAAAGATCCATATTGGTCATCGACTTGGACAAGGAGCGTTTCCGGTTCGTGCGACTGGAAGAGGCGTTGGCCAAAAAGATGCTCGGAGGCCGGCTTATGGCCCTTTCCTTATGGAATTCCTATTGCAATTACCAAAAGCTTGCCCCTTCTGATTACGAGGCGGGCAATCCCATTGTCATCGCCTGTGGTGCGGCGAGCGATCTTGACCATCCCTTGTTGGACGGATATGTGCTTGCGACTCGCAGTCCCGTGACCGGAGGCTTGGCCGTCTGCTCGGGACACGGACGATTTTCCAAAGTGTTGCTCGGTCTTGGCGTATGCGCCATGATCATTCAAGGACGGAGGAGCCGTATCACGCATCTGTCCGTCTCCAGCCACGAAGTGACTTTCTCCACGCGGGAGGATCTCCACAATCTTACCGTTGGCGCATGCCACGCGTTGATGCCGGACGTTCCGATGATTGCCATCGGGCCTGCGGCGGAACGGCAGGTGTTGCAAAGCAGCGTGGATATTGACGGGACAAACACCGGTCGGGGCGGCATCGGCATGGTGTTTGCGCTAAAGAACATCAAAATCATCACGTTCGCTTTGGGGCATGCGGAACGGACCAGCTATGATCCAAGGGATTTGGGGAAGCTTGGAGAGACGGTCAGAAGAATGGAAACCTTGCGACGATCCACCTCTCTGGTGGAATACGGCAATCGGAACGGATGGATCGCCCTCAATGGGTTTCATGACCGCGTAGACGGACGATTGTGGGCGTTGAAAGGGCAAAGCCCGTTGCTTCCCCTTCTTGCGCTCGGCCCGAATCTCGGCGTTTTCGATCCCGATCATATCCGTCCGACTCTTGCGGCGTGCGACGATCTTGGTTTGGATCCGCTCTCCGCCGGCGTCCTTCTGTTATGGGCGACGAAAAACGGACCGGTCGATCCGGTCCATACCCTGGAAAGCATTTCCTACGGGAAGGGAAGTTCGATGGATCTGCCACGACAGGTTCCCGCATCGTTTTTTCGCATCGAAGGTTTGGAGATGGCTCCGTTCGATCTCCGGGCGCTTCCCGCTCAGGCGTTGCTCTCTGCGTTGGGAGACGATACCGTCGTGTTTCCCGATTTAATCCACGGCGGTGGGTTTCGTAGAGGCGGCGAGATGCTGCATGCCCGTCGCGCCGTCTACTGCCAGGATCTTCGCTACGCGATGGAGAGCATGGGAGTCCCATACGAACAAAGTTTTTCCTTATTCAACCAATATCTGCCGTTCTTATATCGTCCGTTCGGGATGCTTGCCCGGTTGGCGACGGACAGCGAGGGATATCCTTTTTCCGCATGGCAGATGCGAGAGATCGGCGTTTCCTGTTATCGCGTCCAGAAAGAAGTCAACCGGCTTCTTGGTTCCCACGGCCTACGGTCGGTTCCCGAATCGTTGATGACCGACCCTTCTTCCAACCACCATAGGCCGTCCGTGGTCACGCTTCCTCGTCTGATCGAAGCCTATCGGCTCCTCAGATCGAGGGTCTGAAACGGTTTATCGGTCAGAAAATTCCGCACCGTGATGGCTTTTTCGTCGAGAACGGCGTAACTTGCCGGATACCCTCCCCGGGGATAGGTAGTGGAACCGGGGTTGAGGATGATTATTCCATCTGCATCCCGGTATAGTCGGGCGGCGTGGATATGTCCGAAAACAAAAATGTCGCCTTCTTTCATTCCCATCCCATATGGGGTCGGGTATCTGTCCCCATGAGTCATCACTATTGATTTTCCGTTCCACTCCCGTTTTTGGACAAGCGGCGGGAGAGGACGTCCTACTTCGAAAAACCCATACGAAGAATCGCAATTGCCCCGTACTATGGCAAGAGGGATTGGTGCCAGAGACAATGAGGGAAGGGAAGAAACACCGATATCACCCGCAAGAAATAATTCATCCCCATGGTGAGCGCGGCATCGATCCAGAAGGAGAGCCCACGCATCCGCGTCTCCGTGGATATCCGATGCTACGACGATCGTTGGAACATTCATGCTCTTCATCATAGGGGATTTCGCTTTTCATTTGTAGATGGGAAACAGGGGAGAGAAAAAGAGGATGATGCAATGAAAAATGAAAATAAGTGGCGGAACATATGAAAATGATGTAATATGCTACAAGAGTTATATTGGTTTACCGATGAGGGAAGGGGGTGCGTCATGGATGATATACGGACATTGACCTGTGGGGACGGGCATATGTTGTATTATCGTGTATGGTTGCCTGCGCAAGGGAAGGACGTGAAAGCGGTTCTTCATATCCTCCATGGCATGGCGGAGCACAGTGAACGATATGGGAGGTTTGCCTCGTTTCTCACGGAACACGGTATCGCCGTATATTGTCAGGATCATCGGGGTCATGGGTTGACGGCGACGAAAAACAACGAGAAACT
>JBAXYP010000108.1:0-6068 GCA_041670725.1 Sphaerochaetaceae bacterium | reverse complement strand
GCGACGGCAAGAAGGACAGCAAGGTAAAAGAAAACGGTATAACGGAAGAGCAGTTTTCCCAAGACGGGAATGTCCTGGAGAAACTTCGGGAATATCGCCCTGGCGAAGGAATCCTTCAGGTGGTTGCTGAGCGCCACGAAGCCGCCCTGCTTCACCCTCATCAACTCACCGACGAACTGTCCGATCCCGGTACCGAAGATGGCCAGGGCAAGACCGGTAACGTTTTGGTTCGTCCGCAGCGTAATGGTAAGAAAACTGAAGATCAGGGAAGCGACCGCTCCGGCTGCGAACGAGCAAACCAAGGCGATTAGGATGGCAAGAAAGCCGTTCGATGCGGCGACTCCGACGGACTGCTCGTAGCTGAATGCCCCAAGAAGGCCGAACGCGCCTCCCATGTACATGATGCCCTCAACACCGAGATTGAGGTTTCCGGAGCGTTCCGTAAGGATCTCACCCAGCGTTCCGAACATCAACACCGTTCCGAACGTGACGGCGGCAACAATCCAAGCGATAAGGGTGGTCATACATCCGCCTCCTTCTTTTTCTGGAAAATCAACTGGTAATTGATAAAGAACTCGCATCCGAGCATGCAGAAGAGCAGAATGCCGGTAACGATGTCCGAGATGGAAGCCGGAACCTTCATCAACGACTGCAACGTGTTGGATCCCTTGCTGAGAATCGCAAGAATCATGGAGATGAACACCATGGCGAATGCGTTGAGTTGGCTGAGCCAAGCAACGGTAATAGCGGTGAATCCGACGCCGCTCGCGACACCGTTGTACAGGGTGTTGTTCGCACCGGAGACGAAGATGAACCCGACCAGACCGCTGATGGCCCCGGAGATGAGCATCGTCCGCATCATGATCCAACCGACATTCATGCCTGCATACCGCGCCGTGTTGTAGGAGTCGCCGATGACGGCGATCTCGTAACCCTGCTTTGTCTTGTTCATATAGAGATGCATCAGGAAGACCAGCACCAGAACGATGATCCAGCCGCAGTGGATGCCGAGTACCTTCGGGAGGCAAGCCTGAGGCTTGAATGTCGGGATGATCTGGGAACCGGGACGACCTTCCCAGGGGCCTCCCTGTAACCAGGAGACCAGACCGATGGCGATGTAGTTCATCATCAGGGTGAACAGCGTCTCGTTGGTGTTCCATTTTGCCTTGAAAAACGCAGGGATGACTCCCCAGATGCCTCCTGCGACCGCTCCTGCGACCGCCATGATGATGAGCAAAAGCACCGACGGAACCTTGTCGTACCAGAACAGCGCGAAATAGGTGGACGCAATGGCCCCCATCGTAATCTGTCCCTCGGCACCGATGTTCCAAAACTTCATCTTGAAGCAAGGGGCGATGGCAAGCGCACAGCCAAGAAGCGGCACCGCCGTCTTCACCGTCTGCTTGATGTAGGTGGATCTGCCCAGAGAACCCTTGATGATGACCCCATATGCCACGAACGGATTGCTGCCCGCAAGCAGGATTGGGATGCAACCCAACAGCAACGCCAGAAGGATGGAACCCGCACGGATCAACCAAACTTCTTTGGGAGCCATCGAATCCCGTTTCGCAAGCCGGACGAACGGCATCTTTCCTTCAGTGCTCATCTGCCACCTTCCTTTCCACCGACGCTCGTCATGTAGCATCCTACTTCCTCTTTCGTCGTACTGTGGGCATTGACGATCCCACTGACCTGACCGGAGCAAAGGACGAGTATTCTGTCACACAGTTCAAGCAGGACATCAAGGTCCTCTCCGATGAATACGACGGCGACGCCACGCATCTTCTGCTCCGTCAGGAGATTGTAGATAAGGTAAGACGAGTTGATGTCCAGGCCGCGGACCGCATAGGCGGTCGTCAGGACGGCCGGAAGACCTGCGATTTCCCGGCCGACGAGGACTTTCTGGATGTTTCCACCACTCAGCCTCCGTACCGCGAAATCCGTTCCCGGTGTCACGACATCCAAATCCTTCCATATCCGTTTCGCCAAATTCTCCGGTTTCTTCCGATCGACAAACAATCCCGTGCCCGATTTCCATGAACGAAGCATCATGTTGTCGGTCATTCCCATGGAACCGACGAGCCCCATGCCGAGTCTGTCCTCGGGCACGAAGGCCATGCCGACGCCGGTTTGCCGGATCTGCATTGGCGTCTTACCGAGCAACTCGACGGAAGTGTCGTCATCCTTGACAAACGAAACGCTGCCGGTCGCCGGATAGAGGCCGTTGATGCTTTCCAGAAGCTCACGCTGTCCACTGCCGGAGATGCCGGCCACACCAAGGATTTCCCCTCCCATGGCCGTGAAACTGACATCGTCCAGTTTCTTCACCCCTTCGTTGTCGATACAAGTCAGCCCCTTCACCACCAACTTGGGGAACGGATGTTCGTAAGTCGGGCGGTTGATGTTGAGCGTGACAGCATGCCCGATCATCATATTGGTAAGCTTTTCCGGGGTGGTCTCCACCGTGGGAACATCCCCGATGTACTTTCCCTTCAAGAGGACGGCCACCCTGTCGGAGACCTCCATCACCTCGTTGAGTTTGTGGGTGATGATGACGATCGCCTTCCCGTCCTTGCGCATGTTCTTCAATATCAGGAACAGTTTCTCCGTCTCTTGGGGCGTCAGGACCGCAGTGGGCTCGTCGAGTATCAGGATGTCGGCACCACGATAGAGCACCTTGACAATCTCCACCGTCTGCTTCTGTGAGATGGACATGTCGTACACCTTCTGCGTCGGGTTGATGTCGAATCCATACCGGTCACAAATCGTCTTGACCTTCGCATTGGTCGCCTTGATATCCAGTTTCCCCTCGTCCAAGCCAAGGATGATATTCTGAGCCGCAGTGAACACCTCGACCAGTTTGTAGTGCTGGTGAATCATGCCAATCCCATAAAGGAAAGCCTCTTTCGGAGAAGTGATCTGAACCGGTCTGCCGTCTGCATAGATCTGTCCGCCGTCGGGCTGGTAGATGCCGGCGAGCATATTCATCAACGTGGTCTTTCCGCTACCGTTTTCACCGAGAAGCGCGAGAATCTCCCCTTTGTTGATTGAAAGGTCGATCCCGTCGTTCGCGACGACTTTCCCAAAACGCTTGGTGATTCCTTTGAGTTCGATTGCTGGAACTGTATTCATACCGTCGTTATCCTTCTCTCAAAGTCTCAGAACTTCATCCTATCACGAGAAAACAACAACAAGCAACAAAATGTGGAATGAGTTTTATGATCTTTTGCATCTCTTTGATATCAAAGGTCCCAACTACAGCCTTTCTCGCCGAATTATGCCCCTAGGGGAACGTCGACCTAACGCGACCGAGATGAAAACCATGCGGGACAACCGGCTTCCGAGCTGTTTTCCCTCTTCTCGGATGCGTCCTTCGTCGATCTCGCGGTTTGTCTCGTAGCTTGATGGTCAGCTTCGTCCCATAAGGGCGGGCAGACGCTCCCGCGATCCATTTTTCGTACCGTACCTTCCCAATGCTCCGCTTCGGGTCTACAGGGAACTTTCTCTCTATTACTTTCGGCACGTCCTCTGCCATGATTGATTCGCGGCCCAGCCAAGCATGGCACGAAATCCATGGAACCTCCCCTTTTTCCCGCTTCCTTTTTCTTTTTTGCGTGGGCATCGTACCGCTTGCAACTGTTTGCCACATACAACCATTTTCATTGCATTTCTTACCCTATCATCCTATGATGCAGACATGAATGGTGCTTCACCGGAATTCAGAGAGAGCGCGTGTTATAAGCTCAATTCCGACTCGGACAACTTGTTTCTGTATCTTGACTATGATATCAGAAGCGCTGAGATCAACATGGAATTCCAGCACTTTCACAACTATTACGAGATGTTCGTCCTGTGTGACAAGGAAGCAGGACATCTCGTCGAAGGGCGATATTATGCGCTCGTCGAAGGGGACATTGTCCTTTTGAAACCTGGATGTTTGCATAAATCAATCTATTTTGACGGCAAACCGGTCCGCAGATTGATCATCGCGTTTTCCCTGCCGCAAGACCATGGCCTCGCCTACAGCGTACGCGGGGTGTTGTCCATGTTCAATCAGGAAGATCCGGTGATCAGGCTCCCCGCGGAAGACAAGGTCAAATTGTTCCAAATGTTGGACGAAATCGCCACAGTGAAGCGAAACAAGGAACAGTATTCCGATTTGTTCATGCTCTCCCGATTTTGCGATTTTCTGTACACGCTCAAGGCTGCCGTAAAACACAATCTGTACGAAAACAAAGAACTTGGAGAGATGCCGCATAAAATCAATACGATTGCAAGTTTTATCCATAAGCATTACAGCGAACAGATATCACTGCAACGATTGTCGGAGGCATTCTCCATTTCCGATTGCTATCTTTCGCGAAAATTCAAGGAACTGTTGGGATTCTCCCTCGTACAATACATCCAGATAACGCGCATCCGTGGTGCGCAACGACTTTTGTTGACGACGAATTTCGGTATTCAGGAAATTTCCGAACGATGCGGTTTTTCCTCTTTCTCGCAATTCAGCAGGGTGTTCGACAAGTACTGTGGCGTTTCTCCCAGAACGTTTAGGAACCTTGGCAAGCAAGGAAAGGCCGAACTCAGAAGCCTAAACTTGGAAAAAACCGCAGAAGATACACACTATGGGAGTTATCAAGAACAGACGGACCTGACAAAAAATGCAACTACTTCCCCGACGCTCGGGGAAAAAGATTATGGTATCCCTTTCTAAACCGTAACAGGATTCGCACCGTGAAGGGACATTTATCGTGGAAATGATACGCAACGCAACTGAAGGAAAAAAAGAATGATCGACGACCATCCAGAAGGAACCGTGTGTTCGGAAAAGCAAGAGAACGTACCTGGTGGTTTTCATGGAAACGTTCCTGACATATACGATCATACGAACATGAAGCATAAATTCCTATTTCTCTGCACGGCATTATTGATGATTGTTTTGGGAACCAGTGATGCGATGAGGGGAATTTTCTCTCCCTTGTTCCGTGACGGATTCGGCGTTTCCATAGAACGTTTGGGTTTTATTGTATCCCTCAGCTACGTGGGGAATCTTTCCTGCCTCCTCGTCGGCGGCATCATCCTCGACAAGATGGGGCGACGGACGGCGATGATTCTTTTCATGCTGCTTCTCGCAACAAGTGAGATGCTGCTTCTTCATGGAAACTTGTTTTTCTGTCTTGCAACGGGATTCTTTCTCACTCTTGGGCTTTCCACCCTTTTGAACACTACGGTCAATCTCATATCCTCCGAATTCTCCAGATCCCGGAAATTGCTTGTGGTAAATACGCTGTTTTTTATCCAAGGTCTGGGAACCGCGGGTTCCCAATTGCTTTTTTCCCGGTATGCTTCGGATAGATCTGTCTTCAACATTCTGCTCATCTCAATGTCTGTTGGCCTAATCCTGTTTTCCGTTCCCTTCATGTCGGCAAAAAACTTTGCAAGGAAAATTCCGGACCAAAAGGGGCAAGGACCGTCGGGGACGACGGACAAAACCGCCATTTTCCTTCTTACCGCATCGCTGGCCTTTTACCTGATCGCCGAACATGGGGTGACGAACTACCTCATCGTCTATGGAACGGAATATCTTGACGTTTCCGCTGCTTCCGTAGGAACGGACCTTGCCCTCTTTTCTGCTGGCATTATGACAGGGCGACTTCTTTTGGCTCCATTGGCAGACAGGCTTGGAGCGCTCAGAACGATGGCACTTGCCCTCTTCCTCGGTGCACTCGCCTACACGACCGCATTCGCTTCGGCTCATTTGAATCTGTTGTTTTTCGCCGGTTTTTTTGTCTCACTGACCTATCCTTCCGTTATCGCCGTTGTATCGGATTACACTTCGGAACGTTCGCGCTCTCGAACAACAACGATGGTCATCAGTATGGCAAGCGTCGCGGATGTTCTGTTCAACCTCGCATTCGGAAAGACCGTAAGTGATTTCGGCTATCCGTTTGCGATCACACTCCTGTGTGCAAGCCTGTGGATCGCCACCCTGCTCATGACGATCCTGCGCATCAGGGAAAAGCGCAAATCCGCTCTCCTCCACCTCATCGACGATCACCGACAAATGC
>JBAXYP010000107.1:0-6083 GCA_041670725.1 Sphaerochaetaceae bacterium | reverse complement strand
GATCGTTCCGTATCGTTACCGTTTACGTAGCAAAACACCGATTCCTCCGTGGCGCCGTATCCGTTGACCATGTCAAACAACTGGAAGTTTTCGATACCGCTGTACAGATACCGCTTACGGAGCAACGGGAAGATTCTCCGATAATGTTCCGCGATCAACCACTGATTGGGAGATTCGTCCCAATACGCCCGTTTGTATTCCATGCCGTATTTTTCCCTGAACCCTTCGATCTGCCCGTGACCGATCATCGGTAGTCCCGGCATTGTGGCGAGCAACGTAAAAACGCCGAAGTACTTGTCACCATCGCCGAATTGGGCGATGGCCGTCTCTTCGTCGGGATTGTTCATAAAGTTGACGAAACGTTTGAGAATTTCCGGTTCGAATGAGATGGTTTTTTTTATGGTGTCGCGATATTTTTTGTTCTCTTGGTTCTTCAGCATGTTCATGAACGCACTGTTGTACACACGGTGCATGCCAAGCGTACGGACGAAGTATCCTTCCATCATCCAGAACGCTTCGGCGAGGAGCAACGTATCGGGCAGTTCCTTTGCCATGCGATCGACCACCTCCCTCCAGAATTCTTGGGGGATGCGGGCGTTGAACTCCGCGTCGCTCATGCTCGCCCCCGCTCTGCCGGCGATATCTCCGCCGCTTCCCAATTGGGGGTACCATAGTCTGCGTATGTGTTTTTTCGCCAACGTCATAGCCGCGTCGAAACGGATGATCGGGAAATTCTGCGCAACATGTCGAATTTCCTGAAATACGGCTTCTCGCGTCGAAGGATTGAGGAAATCAAGTTGAGCCGTGTCGTTCCAAGGCATCGACGTACCGTCGTTCCCATGGAAAATATAGGTCGTTTTACCCGTCTTGTTGTCTTTGCGCATGAACGTCACCGCTGCGTCGCTCTGGTCGTAATAATGGTCTTCCAACCTAATCTCTACGTTCGGATCCTCAGAGAGGTTCGGACCATTGTACGTATAGGACGAAAACGGTGGATAATCCTGCTGGATGAAATATTCGGGGTGGGCGAACACCCAATCGCTGTCAATTCCGGTGTGGTTCGGTACCATGTCGCTGGCAAGTCTGATGCCGCGGACGGTACATCGGTTTCTGAGATTCTCCAAGGCGGGCCATCCTCCCAGCGAGGCGGATATTTTATAGTTTTTCAGCGAGTATGCCGAAGCTTCGGCGTCGGGATTCCCGCACCGGATCTTGATTTCCTTGCTTGCTTCGGATCGTTCCCATAGGCCGATCAGCCATAAAGCGGTGATGCCTCGTTCCTTAAGGAGGTCGAGTTCGTGATCCGGTATCTGGTCGAGGTGTGTGATGGGACGCCCATACGCTTTGGACAGCTGGTCAAGCCATACCAACGTACTTTTCGCAATCATCACCACATTCGGCATCCAATTACGGTCATCGGTGAATTTTTCATAATCGCTATCCAGTTCGCTATAGTCGGGGACGGTTGTCTCCGGTTTTCCTCCGCCATTTCCCCCGAACTTCGGCTTGTGCTCCTCCTGTGCATAGGAGAGCGCTTTGAGGAGCATCATTTTCAACTTCTCCGAAAGCATGTCCGACCATGTTTCGAGAATGAACGAAATTTGATCTTCGAGAGAATCCGGGAATCTTCTCGCAGGTTCGGTAAGAAAAGCGAAGATGTCCTGTTGATGTGCATATCCGACCATTCCCGCTTCTTTCGAGGCGGTGAGCATCAACGTCCGGAAAGCCTCCGCTTCGGGAGGGAATACTACCCCATCCGGACTGATGAACGGTTTTGCCGCCTTGACAAGCGCGGTATTGCAGGTCATCACTTGGTGGATGAAAAATCCTCGGAGTGATTCTTCGAGGATTTCCTGTCGGGAAGGATGGGATTGCTCCAGCAAAGGTGAAGGAAATTCCTTGATGTAAAACGTCAGCGCATATCTGCTGGCGGCATTGACTTTCAGAACGGTGGACATTCGTGAGAAAAACACGGGATTGGTTGTTTGGAGAAACGAGGAAAGTACCGTTTGGTACATCAGGTGGAGGACCGCCGTCATGTGAAGTCCCGCGGAGGAGATATACCGGTTCGTTCCCATCCGGTTGACGAGATCGTTATAGGCGAAGGAAAGTTCGTTTGCTTCTTTATGAAGATCCTCGAGGGATTCTGAAGCGGATGTAACGAATACCGGAGCGTTTTTGTGTAGTTCCGTTCTGGTCCGGACAGAGATTCTCATGTCATGTTTGTTCAAAACGAGCCTCCCCTGATGGAAAAAAGTATACCATCGCTTGCAATGGCGACGCAAGTTTAGGATTCAATCCAGGGAAATTTCCCGAGGTGAAGTCTTCGGGTCATCAAAAAATATCCTGATTTTAGGGATGAGGAGGGACAGTCCGATTTGCTCGTCGCCGGAGAAAGGGGAGAGAACATAACGGGCGACGCCTCCGCCGTATGCGGGGCGTCCGATACCGATGCGGATTCTGACGAATTGGTCGCTTCCCAATGCTTCTTTGATGGATCGAAGTCCGTTGTGTCCTTGCAGTCCGCCTCCTTGTTGCAGACGCACCTTACCGAAGGGAAGTTCCAAATCGTCATGAACCACCATTATCTCTTCGGGTAAAAGGTGAAAAAAGGCGGACGCTTCACCGACGGAGATCCCGCTGACATTCATATAGGTTTGCGGCTTGAGCAACCGATACCGTTCTTGGGCGTACAGTCCGTGGAATTTTTTCTGCCAACTTGCGGATGAGAACAAAGAATCGCAGACGATGAAGCCCGCATTGTGGCGTGTCTTCTCGTATTCCTTTCCGGGGTTGCCCAAAAACACCACCAGTTTGATCATATGATATTCCGTCTTGCCAGCATCAAGGCACCCTCCAATGCGGAATGCAATGGAGTAAAGATCACGGAATAAGAAGGGAGTCGTTTTCTCATTTCCTTGAGAAATAGCCCCTTCAGGATTTGGTCATGCGAGAACGAACCTCCTCCGCAGACGACGGCTCTCGAAAACGGAACAGGAAGCCGTTCCGTAATGGATGTGACAAGATCGACGAGTTCCATAGCTCCTTCTTCTTCTATGGCATAGGCGAGCTCATCTCCGTTTTGCGCCGCTTTGGTGACGAACGGGGCGAATGCCGCGATGGTGGTCTTGTCCACCGAAGGATCGTTGACGAAATAAATGGCGTCCTGAAGGGTTTCAAGCCTGAAGAACGAGCAGATCGTCGCTTCAAGAGACGAGGGGAGGTCTCGTCCTTCCTTGGCCGCCAGTGTCCTGCGTATTGCTTCCTTTGCCAGCCAGAATGCGGAACCTTCGTCTCCAAGCCTCCATCCGAATCCTCCTGCCCTGACGACCATGCCCTGTTCGTTGCGCCCGCAGGCGATGGAACCGGTACCTGCGATGACGGCGATGCCGCTCATCCCTCCGAGTCCCCCTACAAGAAAAATCTCCTGGTCGCCGTAAACGGCTATACGGGTGTGGGGAAGCAGCACGGACAGAAGGGACGTGAGCCGTTGTTTGTCCTTTTCTCTTCCCATTCCCGCTGATCCGATGGCCAATGCGGTGATGTCCATTTCTTTCACTTCAACCGTTTCCATGGCTGAGGTGATCAAATCCCCGACATGTTTCCATGCGGCATCCCATCCAACGCCATACGGGTTGCTCGATCCCGCTTCTTTCTTGAAAAGGGTTTTGTTTTCGTCACAGAGTATCAATCTGCAGGTCGTTCCGCCACCGTCCATCGCGATGTAATGGTTCATGATGCCATCATAGCATGGATTGGTGACGATGATAATAATTATTACAGTCGGACGATAATAATTTACAGAACAGGGAAAGTGCCGTATGCTGACAGACATGGAAGGAAGTCTTACCCGGCTCAGACAATTGCAAAACGAACTCAGTCCTTCGGAGACGAAGGTGGCGGAAACCATCCTTTCCGATCCGGAACAGGTCATTAACCTGACCATTACGGAGCTTGCGGCCGCCTCGGGAAGTTCCACGGCCGCCATCACGCGGTTGTGCAAACGCATCGGGTTGTCCGGATATTCCGACTTGCGCATGGACATCGCCAAGGTGGTGTTTTCTTCGCAAAAACAACAGGAAGGCCCCTTGTTGCTGGATCCTACGCAAATGAAGGATTCCAAGGTGATCATTTCGTCTGTGATTCTTGCCGTGTGCAGAAACATCAAGTTGCTTGAGGATGTGTTGGACGCCAAATCCGTCGAAAAAGCAGCCGATGTGTTGGACGATGCTCATCACATCCTTTTGGCCGGTATCGGTGCTTCCGGGTTGGTGGCAGCGGATTTTCAGCAGAAATTGATCAGACTGGGGATCCATTCGTTGTACCAGAGTGATCCCGACGTCCAGCAGGTTTGCGCATCCACCTTGGAGAAGGACGATGTCTGCGTGGTTTTTTCGTATTCGGGCAACACGGTTTCCATGAAGCGTGTCGCTTCGCTGGCGAAGAAACGAAAAGCTACGGTCATCGCGGTCACCAGAGTGGGGACTAACGGAGTTTCCTCCCTCTCCGACATCAAGTTGCAGGTACCGGACAGTGAGACGCTGTACCGTCAGGGGGCGACCCTTTCCCGCTTGAACCAATTGGTGGTCGTCGACATTCTGTACGCTTCCTTGATCGCCAAAAAAAAGAACTCCTTGGAATATATCACCACCACATGGCTTTCCTTGGGGCGTGATGCCAAAGGCGGTACGGCATGATACGGTTGGGGGTGGACCGTACCGAGATATGGGAACCGTTGACAGAGAGAAAACGGGTCGGTTTGGTTTGTTCTCCCGCGTCCGTTTCTTCCGCCTATGAGGATGAAGTGACATTTGTCGGTCGGCGTTGCCATCTTGTTGCGCTGTTCGGACCGGAACACGGCGTCCGCGGCTCTGATGTGGCGGGGGAACGTATAGGGAATGCAATCGATCCGTATACCGGATTGCCTGCGTACAGTCTGTATCAGGGGGAAGATACCCATCTGGATCCGTCGGTGGCGGAGAACATCGATGTGTTGCTGTACGACATTCAGGATCTTGGCTTGCGGTTTTATACGTACATCGCGACGTTGAAAGGTCTTTTGCGTGATGCCGCGTCATTGGGGTTGCCGATAATCGTTCTGGATCGTCCGAACCCCTTGGGAGGATCGGTTTATGGAGCTCCGCTCGATCGGATGTCATGGAGCTTCGTCGGTCCCGAAGCCATTCCTGTTCGTTATGGTATGACGGCGGGGGAAATTGCGCGTTTCTTCAATGAACGGCAGGAAAAGAAGGCCGATCTTACCGTTGTCAGAATGGAAGGATGGAATCACGGAATGTTATGGCCGGATACGGGGCGGGTGTGGATCCCCACCAGTCCCGCCATAGGTTCCTTTGCGTCCGCGTTCTGTTATGCGGGATTTTGTTTCTTTGAGGGGACCAACCTTTCCGAAGGACGCGGAACGACTACTCCGTTCCAGATGTTTGGTTCTCCGTACTTGGACGGGCAGGCGCTCGCTTCGTACCTCAACGACGCGGAGCTTCCCGGACTACGGTTCGTCCCTCGTCTCTTCAAACCGGATTCCGGAAAATGGAAAGGCGAGGTATGCAACGGGGTATTGGTCATCCCCGAAGTTCCTCGGAAAGCGAATCCTGTGAAGGCGGCGTTGTTGGCGTTGTGGTGGATTGGCAATCACCATCGAAAGTTTGCCATTCTGCCTCCGCGGACGCAAGGGGCGCTCCGACCGCTTGAACGGCTTATGGGCAAAGAAGACGCACGACGCTTGTTCTCCGATGCGGACGTCCTCTTTGAGGAGTGGGAGAAGGAAGGGATTCGGTTTCAGGAGATTGCGGAGGGGGGAAGAATGTATGCGGAATGAAGAGATTGTATGGCAGGTGGGGCAAAGGCTTGTGACCGGATTCCCCGGCGTTTCTCTGGACGCTGCGTTCCGTGAGGCGGTCGCCAGATGGAAGATCGGGAACGTAATCCTTTTTTCCCGTAATCTTGTCGGAAAAGGGCAGATTTCCGACTTGTGCGGCGATATTGATAATCTGGTATATCGTGAAACGGGGATGCGGCCCTGGATCATGATTGACCAGGAAGGCGGGATGGTTTCCCGTTTGCCT
>JBAXYP010000106.1:0-6127 GCA_041670725.1 Sphaerochaetaceae bacterium | reverse complement strand
ATGTCTGCGAACCGCTCCAGTTTGGGATGGAACAGATCGGATACTTGCTTTGTTCCGCGGATTCCGCCGACAGGCATGTATACGCCGCGCTCCGCGACATTCTTTCGACGAGCATGAAAGGGGCTTCGGTGATGAGTCTGGAAAAACATCGGGAAAACGCGTTGGAGGAGCAAGTGAAACGGCGGACGGTGGAACTTTCCCTGGCGAACCGTCACCTGAAGGAAGAGATAACCCAGAGAAAATTGTTGGAGCGCGAGCTTCTGGAGAATTCCAACGACATCATGACGAGAATCGGTCAGGACATTCATGACGATTTGTGTCAAGACGTCGCGGGTATCGGTGTTCTCGCCGCGGCACTGGAAAACAAGCTGGATTCCCGTCATAAAGAAGCGAAGACGATAGCCGGCGAATTGTCCCATGCGGCGCTCCAAGCCGCGCTCAAAGCGAAACAGATTTCCCGAAACCTATATCCCGCCGATTTGGAGGAGAACGGAATTGTCGATGCGGTGCGTCAATTGATCGCCAGGGACGATGGCGACGTTCCCGTCGAGCTGACCGTACAGGACGGATTCGTCGTACAAAGTAGGGAAAAGGCGTTCCAATTGTACCGGATCATTCAGGAATCCCTGAATAATGCGGTCAAGCACGCCCGGGCGACGGCGATTCACGTAGGGATGTTCATCGATCATGGGATGATTACGGTGCAGGTATCGGACGATGGAAAGGGATTTGATTCGGATCGTGCAAAGGGACAGGGAATGGGATTGAGGATTCTTTCCTATCGGGCGAATCTGATTGAAGGAAAACTCAACATTCGTTCCTCATCCGCAGGGACTACCGTCACTTGCAGGGTCGGGCAATAGGGAGGTAATGGTGCGCGGTACGTTTTTGTTGTTGGATGATCATCCGCTCTATCGGATGGGGATACGTACGTTGATTCATCAGGAACTTGGGCTTGTATGTTTCGGGGAAGCTTCCACCGTCGCCGAAGCGCGGCAATTGCTTTCCAAAGGGAAGCCTGACATAGCCATTGTCGATATCTCCCTGCAGGAGGAGGATGGGCTCACATTCGTCAAGGAATGCCGTTCGTCCTGTCCCGGCATGAGCATTCTCGTCGTTTCGATGCACGACGAAAACCTGTACGGAGAACGGGCCATAAAGGCTGGTGCCAGAGGGTACGTGATGAAGCATGAAGACCCCAATGTGTTGGTCGGGGCGATTCGCACGATTCTCTCCGGAGGGCTCGGCGTAAGCGACAACCTCAGGGAGCGGCTCGCAGAGCAATGTGCCTTTGGATGCTCCGTTGATCCGTCCTCTGCGCTGAGCGAGCGGGAATTCGAGGTTTTCTCCTTGATCGCCAAAGGGTACGGGGCGAGCGATATCGCCAAGTGCCTGCACCTCTCCGTAAAGACGGTTCATACGCATCAGGAGCGGATCAAGACAAAGCTTAATCTAGACAGTTCCCGGGATTTACGACGGTTCGCCGCCGAATGGAACGCCAAAAAGTAGGTAGTTCTTCCTACAGGAAAATGAGCAGTTTTTCCGATTTATTTCTCCCTGTACGTGTCCTATCATGATAAGCGAGAGGATGGAATGAACGACGCACGGAATTGGAACGATTACTATACCCAACATGGACTATGGGGTGCGTATGCATCGCTCGTTCTGGGCAAACGTGACGGGGGGGCGGGATTCGTGTTGGGAGACGTACAGCCTCCTGCCGAAGGAATGTCCGTAGGATATCGGAGCGGCGCAGGCATTCCGATGTTGCTTCCTTTTTTAGGGAACCGTCTTTTGGGGGAGGGAAGTTCCGCCTATACGGGCAAAGACGACGTTTCCCCGGTTCCTTCGTTCTCCGTATTTCCCGCTGACCAGATCGAACGGATTACATCGTTGGGGAGCGAAATATGGAAGGCCGGACGGATGGAAATGAAGATCCATTCCTTCTTCGGGGAAAAAAGCGATCCCGCAAAAACAAGCACTTCGGTGCTTCGCGGCGAGTATTGCCCCTCGATGCTTATCTCTCTGACGTTTGACAATACCGTCTCCCATGAGTCTCTTGCCGGTTTCTTCCTCATGCAAGGAGTGCGTCGCCCTCTCTCCGATTCCACAGAAGGAAGGTTGCTTGGGATGGCCTCCGGTACGAAATACGGTTTCGCTTCGTCGCCCGTGGATGGAGTCGACGAAGTATTGGATTGGAATCCCTTGGCAACGATGTTCGAGGGAACGCCGGTGTTGCGGCGGCTTTCCTGTGAGGGAGGACTTCGTTTTACCGTACCTGCAGGGGAAAAACGAACGTATGTTATTGCGGCGGGTGTGTTTGAAAGCGGCGTAGTCACTTCGGTAGTACCTATGCAGCGGTACTATGCATCGTTGTTCTGCGATCTTGAGGATGTGCTTGAATATTCTCTTGAACATGCGGGGGAAAGACAGCGACAGGCCGAGGAACAGGATCGATTCGTCGACGGTTTGCCATTTTCCCCTGAACAACGGTTGTTGTTCTGCGGGGCTGTTCATTCCTATACGGCGAACACCGAATTGCTCATGGACAATCAGGGGCATCCTGTGTTCATCGTCAACGAAGGCGAGTATCGCATGATGAACACTCTGGATCTGACGGTTGATCAGGCGTTCTGGGAACTTGCCTACTCGCCGTGGACGGTTGAAAACGAATTGGATGGGTTTCTCGGTCGTTCGTTGTATCGTGACGCCTACGGCATCGCGTTTTCCCATGACCAAGGAGTCGCTGACGGTTTTACGGCGGAAGGTTGTTCTTCGTATGAACTTTCCGACCTGTCGGATTGCTTCAGTTTCATGAGTTATGAGGAGACGCTGAATTATCTGCTTTTGGCGTGCTTGTATTGCCATAATGCGCCGGATGGTGAGGCATGGGCGAAAAAAAATCTTGAGGTGATGCGGGAGGGGCTTGCGTCGATCATCGCGCGGGATGCGAACAAAGACGGAATCATGGATGTCGATTCGGATCGATGCGGCAGGGGGGCTGAGATCACGACATACGATTCCTTGGATGTCAGTCTCGGACAGGCGCGGAACAACCTTTATCTCGCGATGAAGGCATGGGGCGCGTTCGTTTCGCTTTCCGTGTTCTTTTCCAAAGGGAAACGGGATGTATCGTGTGCGAGGAAGGCGAAGCAGATGGCGGATTGTATTTCCGAGACGGTGGAGGGGTACTTTCTCAAGGACGAAGGGTACATCCCCGCTGTATTTGAGCGAAACAACCGCTCGATGATCATTCCAGCGGTGGAGGGATTGCTGTATCCGTATTTCTCCGGGGCGGAAAAGGAGCTGTCAGCCCACGGACGAAACAGGGATTTGCTTTTGATGCTTCGGAAGCACTTGTTGACCGTTCTGAAACCCGGTCGTTGCATCGATCCGGTCTCCGGAGGGTGGAAGTTGTCCTCGACAAGCAAAAACACATGGCTCAGCAAGATTTTCATCAACCAGTTCGTCGCCGAGCGTATTCTCGGCATTGATCCGAAGCTCGTCCACAAGGACTCTGAACATGCCGCGTGGCTGTTCTCCGGTTCTTCCCGTTTCTCCATGACGGATCAGGTGGATTCGTCCGATGGCCACGATCTTGGCTCGAGACTCTACCCCAGATTGGTAACGGCGATTCTGGGCATTCTTCCGTATCATGCATACGATTCCCTTTCCCTACCGCAACAACGATGGGACGGGGATGATGATAAGGTATCAACAAAGGAGGAGTTTTCATGAGAAAACATGCGTTGGTTCTCGTATTGCTGGCGTTGCTTCCGGGGTTCTTGTTCGCCCAAGGGACGAAAGAAACCGTCGCCGCGCCGACCGGTCCCGTCACCTTGACGATCTGGGGACGGGATATTCCGGATACTTCGTCGGATCATATTTATGTTCATGATCTGATCGAGAATTTCCAGAAGGATAATCCGGATATCAAACTTGAGTACATTGCTCTCGGGGATCCTGGCCTTGCCGACAAGACGAAGATCACGATGGCCACCGGTGTTGATCAGCTTCCTGAAATCATCCAAAGCTGGGGTGGTTCGGTGATGGGCGGATACGCCGATGCGGGACGTCTGCTGGATTTGACCGAAGAACTTTCCGCCATACCGGGAAGTAAGGCGGCCCAGGACGCCATGTCATGGAAAGGCAAAATCTACGGCGTGGCTCCATTCTTCGCCGTGGCAGGAATCTTCCTTAATGAGGAGATTTTCGCAAAGTATGGTCTCCAGCCGCCGACGACGGTCACCGAAATGGAGAAGGTCTGCGATACGTTGCTTGCCAAAGGTGTGCAGCCGTTCGCGTGCGGAGCCAAGGACAAATGGCCGCCGCTGGCGATGTACATGTATCTGGTCAACCGCTATGGCGGGGATGCGTTTGGTTCCGCCCAGGCCAGGAAAATCGGATTTGATGATGCGACGTTCGTGAAAGCGGCGAAAAAGTATCAGCAATGGGTTTCCAAAGGGTATTTCGGAGACAAACCGCTTGGAGACGCCTATGGGGATGCCCAGCAGCAGATGGCCAGCGGCCGCGCCGCGATGATGGTCACCGGTTCATGGATGTGCGCTCAGTTCTCCGATCCGACATTCACCGATCAGAAGCTCGGTTTCTATGCGTTCCCCGTACTCGACGGCGGAGTCGGAAAATTGACGGACGTGATGGGACAGACGGACATCGGCTTCATCGTCACGAAGAAGGCCGAGGCAAAGAAAGACGCCACGGTACGCTTCCTGAAATATGCGATGGGCGTCAATGCCTGCAGTTCCGATCCCGGAAGAATCTGTTCTGTTCCCGGCGTGCCGGCGAAGAACAATCTGACCGGCATGGCGAGTAAATTGTTCTCCCAGTCAAAGACCGTCCAGTTCTGGTGGGATCAGGATCTGCCTCCTGCAGTGACTTCCCCGCTGAACGACACGATCCAGAGTTTCTTCCTGCCGGGCAGCGATGTCGCTTCAGCCCTGACCCAGTTCGAGGCGTTGGTGGCCGATGAAGTGGGACCGGTGAAGAAATAATCGATGTATTGATTGTGCGATGCCTCCCTACGGAGGCATCGCCTGTACGAAGAGGAGGACATAATGAAAGGGGTTGACGGGACGGTACTGACCATCTCCAGTGAAATACGGAAGAAAACATTGCGGGACAGAAAACGGTTTGTCTTTTTCTGTATTCTTCCCGCGTTCCTGTTTCTGGCCTTGTTCATGTATTACCCCATCGTGGAAACGTTCCGTCTGTCATTTATGAAATCCTCCGGTTTAGGGGCGGACCGGTACGTGGGACTTGAGAATTACCGCAAGTTGTTCGCCAGTGAGGAGTTCCGCCAGGGATTGCTCCATGTATTTCTCTGGGCATTCTGGAGTATCATCATTCAATTGCCATTGTCGTTCTTCATCGCTTTTTCCTTGACGTTCTATGTAAACAGATTTACGAAACCGATGAGGGCCATCTTTTACCTGGCCAACGTCCTGCCTTCGGCCATCACCGCGATGCTGGGGAAATTCGTCTTTTCTCCGACGAACGGCATTCTGAACAGCATCGGGGTGAAGGCGGGATGGAAATGGCTGGCCGCCATCGATTTTCTTGGAGACGTGCATGTCGCATTCTGGTCGGTGTTCGCCGTTGCCACGTGGGCGTATACGGGATTCCCGATTATCTTCCTGATGGCCAAGATCGAGCAGATGCCGAAGGACATGAAGGAAGCGGCGGAAATTGATGGCGTGACCGGATGGAAATATGCTTGGTATATCGTTCTTCCCAATTTGAAGTTCCCCATGAGAATTCTGGCGGTCCTCTGTACCATCGGAAGTCTGAAACTGTTCGATCTGCCGTATATGATGACGACCGGAGGCCCGGGATATGCAACTATCACGTTGGGTATCAGCCTGTACCGGCAAGGATTCATCAACTGGCAGTACGGAAGGGCATCCGCCATCGGCGTGATCATTTTGGTGCTCTCGTTGATTTTTACCGTCCTTGAATTCTCCGGACATAAAGAAGGAGGCTGATGATGAGAAGGCATGCACGCTACGGTGTTCCCGAGGTGGTCGTCACGATCATCCTTATTCTTTTGTCGCTGACTATTCTGCTGCCTATGGTGTTGCCATGGCTGTTCGTATTCAAGACCCAGCTT
>JBAXYP010000105.1:0-6137 GCA_041670725.1 Sphaerochaetaceae bacterium | reverse complement strand
GAACACGGGAAAAGCATTTCTTGAAGCAACCGAAGAGAATGTAAAACATACGTTTAAGTAAATATAACATAGAAAAAGATACAAATTTTATGGCGGCATGCTATACTAAAAAAAGAGTCACATTTCTGTGACTCTCAACGCCTGTGCGTTGTCAGTTTCCTGACGTGAAAGCTTTCGCTTTGTTTTAACTAAGTAAGGTAATACTTAATTGATGTTATTTATATATTAATCAATGACACACAAGGAGTCAAGGGTATGAAGAGACCACAGGACGTTGAAAGGTATGATATTGGTTGTGATATGGGAACAGGATCGTTTGGATGGTCGGTTTCCGATGAAAACGGGGATCTTTTGTCGTTCAAGCATCGTCCCATGTGGGGCGTGAGACTGTTTGATACGGGAGAGACGGCGGAAAATAGAAGGATGTTTCGATCGACACGCAGAAGACTTGCCCGGCGTATTCAACGGTTGCAATGGCTAAAGGAGCTTGTCGGACAAGAGGTGGAAAAAACCGATCCAGAATTCTTCGAAAAGATGAAATATTCGTCTCTTTCTCCCCATGATACGCAGTGGGATTCGTTGCGCAGCTTGTTTGGGAATGGACATTGTAACGAAATGTACTGCAAACAGTATCCGACAATTTTTCATCTGCGGAAGGATCTTGCCGAATCTTCTGAGAAAAAGGATTTCCGTCTCATATACCTCGCCATGCACCATATCATCAAATACCGTGGAAATTTTTTATATGATGGAGAAATAGGCATTCATGGTGGTTTGGATCTCTCTGGGAGCGCCTCTTCTTTTTTATCGGGGTTTTTAAAGGATGACGACGCGGTTCCCGATCTTGCCGATTCTCTTGTCCGGATCCTGACTCGCCAAGGGACATCTTCCTATGACAAGGAGAAGGAGATCAGCAATGTGTTTTATGCTGTATTCCCAGACAAGGATGATAAGAAATTTTGTCTTGAACTTTCAAAAGCGATAGTTGGACGAAAAGCTGATTTTTCCGTTCTGTTCGGGTCCCAAGGTTCCTTTTCTTTGGATGATGAATCAACGGCGGAACAGTATGCAGCATCTCTTGATGATGATGCGCTCAATTCTTTCCAGGCATTGCAGAAGTTTTATTCTGAGACACTCCTGTCCAAAATGCTCTCGGGACATGTAACGACGATCTCTGATATCTACATACACAGATATGACGAGCACAGGAAAGATCTGTTGGCATTAAAGAAAGTCCTACGGACCTGTTGTACGCAAGAGATATACAAAAACGTGTTTGTAGGGAAGAATTCGTTGTACCAGCAGTATCGTGAACATAACAGCAAGGACTCGTCCCATGACAAGTTCCTCGGAGAACTCAGGAAAATCCTTAAGGATGCATGTGATCCTGCGGTGGAACAAGAACGCACGTACTGCCTTGTCCGGATTGAGGAAGGATCATTTCTTAAGAAGCCGAAAAGCACAGACAACGGGGTGATACCCAATCAGTTGCATTGTGAGGAATTGAAGGCGATTATCGACCATCAGAAACAATATTATCCGATTTTGGCCCAAGAGGAAGGGAATATCCTCAAGATCGCGTCCTTCAGGATTCCCTACTATGTCGGTCCGCTTTCCCCCCGTGCGACAGAGTTTGGATGGGCTGTAAGAAAAGAAAAGGGGGCAGTGACTCCTTGGAATTTTGAAGACAAAATTGATGTCATGGCGTCAGCCGAGAAGTTCATCACGAACAGGACGGATACCTGCCAGTATATGTATGGTGAGGCTGTGCTTCCCAAAAACTCATTATTATATAGCAACTACTGCGTTCTCAATGAATTGAACGGCATCAGGCTGGACGGAAAACGGCTTGGGTGTGATGTAAAACGCCGATTGCTTGCAGAGGTGTTCTCCAAGCAAAAGATGGTAAGCAAGGGTACGGTCAGCAAATGGCTGTTCAAAGAAGGGTATGCGGACAGGGACAAAGGATTGGATATTACTGGTTTCCAAAAAGAAGATGGTTTTGCTTCATCGCTTTCGTCATTGATCGATTTCACGAGGATTTTCGGGCATGTTGATGAAAAGAATGAGGCGATGATCGAAAACCTGATCCTGTGGAACTCCCTTTTCTCCGACAAGAAGATATTGGCGAAGAAAATCCACAAAGAATATCCGGATCTTGGACAGGATATCGTAACGGCAGTCGTCCGCTTGGATTACCAAGGGTGGGGAAGACTTTCACGGAAACTCCTCACTGAGGTAACGACGGTGAACGGTGAGGGGAGACTTATGTCCATCATGGATCTCCTCCGTGAAACCCAAGAGACGTTCATGGAGATACTTTTCGACGATGCGTATGGATTTCAAGATGCAATTGAAAAGGAGAACAGAAAGAAACAGCCTATCGTGTCACTTGACGACTACGAAAGCGTTTTCCCTGACGTTCCGATTTCTCCCTCCGTCAAAAAGGCTTCATGGCAAGGGCTGAGAGTCATCAGGGAGATTGTACAAGTGATGGGGAGGGAACCTTCGCATATTTATATCGAATTCACACGGGATGACGCTGAGAAAAAACGGACGGTCAGTCGTTACTATGCGCTTGAAAAACTCTATAAACGGTTGATAAATGATGATGCGTTTTCAGCGGTATACCAAGAATTGATATCCCAAAAAGAAGCGTATACCAAAAAAGGAGGTCCTCTGAGCGATATGCGTCTGTTCTTGTATTTTTGTCAGAACGGAAAATGCCTGTACTCCGGGACATCCCTCGACATCAATCGCCTCGGTGATTATCAAATAGACCACATCCTTCCCCAGTCGTACATCAAGGACAACAGTATCGACAATTTGGCGTTGGTGCTGTCCGGGGAAAACCAGAGGAAACGGGATTCGTTGCTTCTTGACGACACCATTATCAAAAAGCAAAAACCTTTCTGGCAGGTGTTGAGAAAAAACGGTTTGATTTCTTCCAAGAAATATCGTGCGTTGACGAGGGAAGCGGTATCTGAGGAAGATTTCAATACCTTCATCAACCGGCAGATCGTTGAGACGAGCCAGGCGGTGAAGATCCTCAGCGACGTTCTGCAGGCCGTATTTCCTGAAACGACGCGGGTTGTCGGAGTAAAGGCGGGACTTTCCCATGGTTTTCGTGTACAGAACGGGATTACCAAAGTCAGGGAAGTCAACGATTACCATCATGCGCATGACGCATATCTTGCGTGCCAGGTAGGTCGGTTCCTTACAGGACAATTTGGACAGGCGGTGAGGCGGAAGGAGTTGTATGAAGAGTTCCAGAATACCACTACAAACGCACGAAACCAAAAGAATGGTTTCGTCGTGTACTGCATGAGTACGGAGTATGGGAATTGGCATGGAACCGAAGTCGTTGGGAAAATCCGCAACGCGTTCGGTTTCCACCACTATTTCCTGTCCCGAAAAACGGAAGAACTTACCGGAGCGTTTTATAACCAGACGCTCTTGCCAAAAGGGGAAAATGGGGGAGCGACGGTACCCTCGAAAGAGGACAGGGATCCCATTATCTACGGAGGGTATTCAGGAGAGACTCTCGCCTACTACGACATCATAGAATTCTCGAAAGGAAAGAAACGGATGATGAAATTGGTCGGCATACCCGTACGGATCGTAGCACTCGGAAAAACGCGACCGGGTGCGATTGATCAATATCTTGCCTCGTTGTATTCACAACCGATCGTAAGGAAAAAGGGAATATGCAAGTATCAATATATTAGGTACTGTGAAAAGGATGGCACGTATAATGAATATTACCTTGTCAGCGACAGCGAGGTGATCAATGCGAGAGAACTTATGCTCCCATTGGATACAATGAAGAATCTTGCAGGATTCAATCATCTTGATGACATTGGAAAACAGCAAGTGTATCTTACGCTTTGTGAAAAGATGGAAAAGTATCCTTGCTACAAGAGTATTGCCGATTGTCTGAAAAGACATATCGGCGATTTCGTCGATTTGCCTTCGGAAAAACAGCAGTCATGCATCCAAGGTATGCTTACCTATATGCAGGCAAATGCCAGTCGCTTTGATTTTGCAAAACAAATAGGAGGTGACTGGAAAGATATTCGTTCTAACCGATTTTCGAAAAAAGGATTGATACCTGAACGCATTGAGTTCATTGATAGATCCGTTACAGGAATGTTTGAAAGGAGTTATCGAATTGGGATTCCGGACGGTCGTGATCACTAAACATGTGAAATGCTTCTACAAGAATGATTATCTCGTTGTACAGGGTGATTCGCAAAAGATGGTGCATCTGTCCGAAATCGATGCAGTGATTTTTGACACGACGGCGGTAACCGTAACAGGAGTCATCCTTACCGAGTTGATCAAAAGAAAAATCGCTGTGGTTTTTTGCGACGAACGGCACATTCCGTCCTGTTATCTGTTGCCGTTGAGCGCCAATTTTGTATCGACGAAAAGAATTTTCGAACAGATGCAATGGACGGAACAACGGAAAGCATATCTTTGGGGAGTGGTTGTTCGGTACAAGATTGAGAAACAGGCTTTTGTATTACAGGAAAACCACTTCCCTGAAAGCAAATCAGTAATCTCCTATGCGGATTCTGTCCAAGAAGGAGACCCTTCAAACAGGGAGGCCTTTGCCGCAAAAGTGTATTTCAATGCGTTATTTGGAAAAGATTTTTCTCGCGATAACAGCGGACCTCTCAATTCAATGCTGAACTATGGGTATTCGATTTTGGTTTCTTTGGTGACGAAGGAGGTTGTAGCTGCGGGATATCTTCCCCAGATAGGTGTGCATCATTGCAGTGAATACAATCCATACAATCTTGTTTGTGATCTTATGGAACCCTTTCGCCCTATTGTTGACAACATTGTTTTTGAAAACAGAATGCAGAAGAAACTTACTCTTGAAGTGAAAGAAAAGTTTTGGGGGCTTCTTCAGATGCAATTCTTTTATGGCGGGGCGAAACGGTATTTATCGACGATTCTGCATTTGTATGTGCATGAATGTATGAACTTTCTTGCTTCAGGAGAAGTGAAAGAATTGCTGATATATGAGAGCATATGAGGAACAAATTCATGAGACTAATAGTATTCTTCGATCTCCCCGTATCTACGGCAAAAAATCGCCATGATTATGCGCAATTCAGGAAATACCTTATCAAGGAAGGATATCTTCAGATGCAAGAATCAGTCTATTCAAAGATTGTCCTCAGTCAAACAACCGAGGATTTGGAGAGAACAAAACTGTTAAAAAGACTTCCCCCAAAGGGGTTGGTGCAATTGCTTGTCGTCACCGAGAGACAATATGCTTCAATGCAATTTCTGGTAGGGACAAAAGAACATGACGAAATTGATACCACCAGTAGGCTGGTCATTTTATGATAACCATACGATTTTCCCAATTAGAGAAACCAATATCGGTAGAAACGATCACTACAATTGACATTACATCGCCGATGATGTTTGCGACTTTCATCACAAACCTGAACGCGAATCTTCTTGGCGTAACGGAAAGTGATGAAATCACGTTATTTGAGGATGATGCGCAAATAGCGCTTTCTTATCTTTTGTTCGTGTACGACGTATTGACGTTTGACTTCAATGCACGACCGATTACAACAGCGATTCAAAAAAGCCTGCAGAAACGTGTTGCCATGAATCCTGAGTTGTGGGAACCCATCGAGAAGCAAACAGAAATGCTTAATGGTGAAGTGAAAAGCCTGCTGTTGGGGGAAGAACTTGATCTCACATTTGACGACGAGTGGGATATAGGACGGATATGTAAAGCCTTTGCGATAGAGTTGAAATGCGATCCAATGATGACATGCCTTGAGCGTGCAGAGAGGATCATTGAGATTACGGAGGAACTACACCTTGCAAAACTTATTGTTTTCAAGAATTTGTATCAGATCCTTTCGCAAAAGGAAAGGAAACAACTTTTTATGTTTGCCTTACACGAGTCATGCCCAATTCTGGTCTTGGAATCAGGGAAAATGCAGAACAACGAGTTGGAGGATGTCTTGATAATAGATGAAGACTATTACGAGAAAAGAGTACCGAAAGACTATAAAAAAGAGGATGAATCGCGAAAATTTGACTTCGTTGAGGTTTTAGAGTAAGGTAATCCTTGATTGATGTTGAACTATTGCCAAGGATAT
>JBAXYP010000104.1:0-6155 GCA_041670725.1 Sphaerochaetaceae bacterium | reverse complement strand
TGTTTGTTCATAGTTGAATTGGTAAGAACCCTCGATTCCGACGGTTACGGGACGCTTGGATACGCTTGTGGTCAGGGTCGACGTTTGTTTCGGCACAGCCGGTATTTGTTCCTGTGAGGGTGCTTGCTGTACAACCGGACTTGCTTTTGCCTCATTTCCGATCTGCAAAACCCTGATCTTTGTCGGTTTGAACGCGGGTTCGTCCGGTATCATCGGCGTGATGGTGATGACGAAGGTCGTCCGGTATTGAGGTTTTACGCTTCCGACTTGCAGGGAGCCGGGAGATGGGGGAACGCCGGGACCTTTCGATTCTTCCACTAAAGCTACGGATGTTACGGAGAGGAATTGCGGTTCAGGAGGAGGGAGGAGGATGTTTTGCAACTCGGACCCTTCATACGGTCTGACGGTGGCCGCAGGCTTTGCCGGTGGAGCGGGGACAGTCGTCGCTTTGGGGGACGCAGGCGCTGGCGGAACGGAAGATGCGGTCGTTACCGGCGCAATAACCGGTTGAAGATCGTCGACGGCGATCTGCTTAAACGCATTTTCTTCCGGTGTAAACGGTTTTACCGTATCATTTTCCAGATTGTATTGGGATGACGGTCCGATCGAGTTTTTTTTGCCGGTGAGCCCGTTTACCGTGACGACGGTTCCCTTCAGTACCGCAACGGATTCCTCTTCTTCCGTACTGTGGATGATGAAACCGGTCCGTCCTGTCGCTTGGAATCGTGTGGCCGGCGTACTGACCGTCAACGTACCGGTGAAATCCTGCTCCGTACTGAACGATGCGACACCGTCGACAAGATAAAGGGAAGGTGCGTTTTTCGTCAAAGTTCCCGTCACCAGCGTGGAATCGGGACCGAGAACAACCGCCCCGACGGGGGTGGTGATGACGATCTCCTTGTCGTTGCTTTGGATGATCCATCCTTGTCCGACCATCTGGGCGACTTGATCGGTGAGCGTCATTTCCTTGCCTTCGGCATCATACAGTTTCAGATCCGAGGAACTGACGGTAAATACACTTTCGGCAAAAACCGCGCATGTCGTCATCAAGACAAGAAACATCGTCAAAGCTCGCTTCATACAACCCCCTTACAACAATACGACCGACATGGCCATATCCCATTGGTAGGTGACGTCGGCTTGCTCGTCAAATTTTGCCGTTCCCGTCACGAAGAACTGTACGCCGCGAAAACGGATCTGGACAGTTCCGTAGATATACACATTGTTCAAGGTGAACAATCCCGGGAAAAATGATTCCACATCTCCTTGTGTAGGATAAATCTTTTCATAGTTCACGTCTAGGGAAATGAAGTTCATGAACAGCTTGTCGATACGCACCGTAGCCAGCACTCGCTGACCGGAAAAACCCGCACCCGAGAGATTCGTACGGAGCCGTATGCCGGCGTAGATCTGTTCACTGTCGACGTTCAAGCCAAACGTTCCATCCAACCTGATCGATCCGATGGTCAGCGGATACAGTTTGCCGAGGGATTCGCTGTATTCATTGCTGTTCTTGTCGTTGTAGCCGGTGGTGAAATAATCGTTGTAATATACACCGCAAAGCGGTGTCGTCGCACTGAAGTTGAACAGGAGCAGGCTTTCCGTACGACCCCAAATTCCGGCTCGCAGAGCTTCTCCGCCGCCGAGCAGATTGTCCTTTTCCCCTTGGGACAGAAAATCAACGAACAGGGTCGTCTGACCTCTTTCCCCCGAGAATAACGGTTGGGCGATCTCGATGCTGCCGAGGAACAACGAACGATAACTGTAGTCGTCCTCCTCCACTTCGCCGGACGAGCGCGGATCGAACACGAATGAATAAGCCCATTCCATTCGGTTGATCCGTTTCTCCATAGCGGGATTGTTCATTGCGAACGGCATCAGATAGCTCCGCGACGCGATCATCGTCGGTTCGAAAATGTTGTCGGTAACCATCTCGAAACCGATATGCCCCAACGGTCCGATCTTGACGTTCAACCCGGGTTTTGACTCAAGATAGCCTACGGAGTTGTCGAAGTATGAGGAGAGAAGCGCACCGTCTCCAAGGGAGATGTTATCCAATTTCCCATACCGGAAATAGAAAAAGTCATATCTGTTTCCGTAGTGCATCGTCTTGATGAAGGCACTGTATTGTCTGACGAGCCGCAACGTGTAACTGCCGACAGATTCCCCTTCGTCGCGTTCAGGAGCGATGTAGTTGGAGAAATCAAGGGACAATTTGAACGGGTCGAGTTGGTAAGTCCCTTTCAATAGCAGGTTGAACGTCATGGAGAATTTGTCGTGGGAAAAACCGGGGGTGAAGGAAAAGTTGAATTGTCCGCTTCCGCTGCCGCCTGAGGATGTCACCGCAGTGATCGAACCGAGACCATCCCCGCTCCCGAAGAGGGGGATGCAGAGCGACAGCGCCGCTATGATGAGGGTAACTTTTTTTCTCAATCCACGCATTTGCTTTTGATTGTATCGGAAAAACCGTGGGCGTGGTAGATATGCTCACGCGTCAGTTTGTCAATTTTCGCGAGGTCGGAGACGATTGGTTTCAATCGGGCCCTGACATTGGTCTGGTCATACGGACAGACAGGCTTGATCACGGGAATTGAATACGCCGTGGCAAGACGTTTTGTCGTTGATTCGTGAATGAGAATCATCGGTCGTATAATAAAGAGTTTCCCATCGAAAAAGGATTGTACCGGTCGCATCGTTTCAAATCTGCCACGGAAACAGGTGTTGATCAGGCTGGTTTCCACAAGATCGTCCAAATGGTGTCCCATCGCCACCTTTCGGATGCCGTGTTCGTCGCAATAGGAAAAAAGGATTCTTCTTCGGTTGCGCGCGCAGAGATAGCAATTGAATTCCCCGTCGAACGACGGACTGAACTGGTTTTCATCGATGATGATAAAGTCGATGTCAAGCGCGCCGAAGTATTCGGCTAGAGGCGCTCTGGATTCGGGAGGAATGGGGTGCTCGATCCAGTTGATCATCAAGGCCGAGAGACGATAGTCGATGGGAAGCCACTTCCTTCGTACGGACAACGCAAGCGCAAGGGCGAGACTATCCTTGCCTCCCGAAACGGACAACAGAATGCTATCGCCGCCTTGGATCATCTGTTGCTGGTTGATCGCTTTTCCTGTAGTTTTGATGAACCGCATCACCCACGGGGGAATGTCCCCGTCAAGCAAACGGTGATAGTCGAGCCTTTCATCCATGGCCTCAGTGTAGCAGATTCTGCCATTTGTTGTCATCCACGTATGATGGCAGATATACTCTGGTGAAACGCAAACAGGACGAAAAAGTTCGACCGACATCGCTGGAGAATAACCTGTCTTCTGTGGCGAAATCGGAAAGCGAGTCATCATTACGGAGGATCGGCATCGTTGCGTCGAAGGTAATCGGTTCTGGGATGTCGATGACCACTTCCCACCTGCGGAGTGCCGGATAGCGAGGGGAGAGAACGCGGAACAAGTCGTCTTCCGCCCGCATTCGCCCTTCCATGGAAGATGCATTCAGGTCGAACGGATTGTTCTCATCGAACGGATGTTCCTCCTTCACTGTAAGCAATTTTCCTTCTCCTACGTTACAGAGAAGGGCGAATGCGGGATTGCGGATCGTCTGCGCAAGGCGGAAGAACGAATTGTCATCCAGACCATACAGGTCGCCTTCTTGGAGGTCCCCATCGCGCAACGCGGAAAGCAATGCTTCCTTGATCATCGCCGTTGCGGCGCGCACATCCTTATGCCAATAGACGGTACGGTACATCAGGTATTTGGCGAACAACACATGCTCCACCGATGAGATGGCGGCTTCCGAGAGAGTCGGTTTCTCTTCGCGGACACAAAGACTGCGGATAATGAAAGGAACGTCCTGGAATCCATACGGCACGCCGCAAAAAAACGCGTCGCGATTCAGATAATCAAGTTTGTCGGGATCTAGCGCCCCAGACAGAAGAGCGCGATAGAATGCCGTTTCCGCATTCTCTGAGGTACGTCCTGTATCGATGATGTCGGCGACGACGGACGGGTCCGCTCCGCTGGAGACGATGGCGTCTTTCAGTTCTCCTTCCTGGGTTATCAGCTCCGCGGCGAGTTCCTCGTGGGTCTTCAAGGAAAGTTCCTTCAGCGAGTGGGCGTAGGGAAAGTGCCCGATGTCGTGAAGGAGGGCTGCGGCGAGAAAAGCATGGATTCCTTCCTCGGTGAACAAGTTTGAATCTTCTCTGGACAACAGGGATATAATGATTTCATTGGAGAGATGATAGACGCCGAGTGAATGACCCAGTCGCGTGTGAACGGCGGATGGATAGACGAGGGAAACGGGTCCCAATTGCCGTATCCTGCCGAGCTTCTGGACTATGCCGCTTCTGATGATCCGTTTCATTCCGGGAGAAAGACGGATGTCTTTCCACAGTGCATCCCGAATGGTGATGGTTTCTTCGGAGAAGAGGTTCGCCAGCAATTCCGCATTTTTCATACGTTCATATTACAAGGGCGTTTGACAAATAGGAAGAGCGGGACCATCATGAAGACATGATCCGACGCTTGCTTTTTCCCTTGTTTATTTTTCTCGCCTCGCTTCCGTTGTACGGCGGGGCGGTGGAACGACAGCTCGCCGCGAGCGGAGGACAGGTTGTTGAACCTGTGGATCCCTTGATAGGGGTTCTTTCGGGATCGGGGGCTCATGTCGATCTCGCGAGGAAGTTGCTCGCGCACCCATACGATCTCTCTTGGGTCGAGACGTACGTCGATTCGTCTCTCCGCTACCAATTCACCCATACATACAACGACATCCTTTCGGAGTTGTTGCCGCAACGCGACATGGCCTTTGGCCGTGAGCAGGGAAATGACGATATCTCCGAGCTTCCCGTCAGGCTGTCCGACGGACGATACGTGACGCTTTCGTTTAGGGGCGGGAAACTGGTTTCCCTTTCCGTGTTCGGGGGAACGAAAACGCCCGCCGAAACCGGCGGGCGCATCGAGAAGTGAATTCCTCGCTTATTTCTTTTCTTTGTCCCCGTACAAGACGTCGAAATACTCCATGTCAGTGGACAACACCTTGTTCAATGACGGGATCGTCTTTCGATAACTCTCCAGAGTTCTCCATAGACGGAAGAAGTCGGGGTCGACCTGATAGGCGTCGGCGTAGATTTTCGCAGCCTGTGCGTCCGCAACACCTTTGATCCGTTCGCTTTCCGCATAGGCGGTGGAAAGGATCGTCTTTTGTTCGTTCTCCGTTTTCCCCTGCCATTGGGCCAACTGGCCTCTACCATAGGACCTGTACGCTTCGGCGATCTGGTTCCGTTCCTTGATCATCCGTTGGTAGACGCTTTCGGTCAAGTCGTCACTGTAGCGGATCTGCCGGATGATGATATCGATAAGCTCAATGCCGTATGCATCGGTGAACTTGCTTGCTTGGGTGAACATCATCTGACTGAGCGCCTCCCGTCCCAGTTTGATCGTCTCTTGCTTGGTATTGGTCTCCGTCAACGAACGGAGCGTCTCCGCGTCCTCGATGTTTTCGACGTTCTGCACCTGCTCGGTCACCTGGATCTCGTTGATCTGGTTCGAATTGCGAACCGCTTCGCTGAGATAGTTGTCCGAGACGATCGTCCGGATCGAACTGTCCAGAATATCGTTCAGCCGCGAACGACCGTTGTCTACCGTGCTGACGGACTCATAGAATTTCACCGGGTCGACGATCTTCCATCGGGCTGTGGTGTCAACCCAGATGAACTGGTTTTCCTTGGTCGGAATACGTTGGGCGTCACCGTCCCAAGAGAGAATTTTCTTGGGGTAGACAACGACATTGTCGACCACCGGCATCTTGAACTTCAGACCGGCGGTTGTCTGCGTATCGACGATCTTCCCGAATCGCGTCACGACCGCCTGTTCACCTTCGTTGACGATGTAAAATGGGCCGAGGAGGAGAAAAACCAACAGGATAACCAAAATGATTACCAATGTGGTAACCAGTTTCTTCATGGTGATTTGTTTCATTTCGAGCCTCCCACCATCTGCACCGGCAGGTAGTTCGCCAGCGATTTATCTATCAAGGTGACCGATCCGCCATCGGTGGGATTGATTACCGATTCCATCGTTTCGATGTACAGACGAGTCTTTGTGATGTCCTTGCTCTTCTCGTATTCTTCCCTGACGCTGTTGAAGCGCGCG
>JBAXYP010000103.1:0-6199 GCA_041670725.1 Sphaerochaetaceae bacterium | reverse complement strand
CGCCTGCACCGCATGCGCCAGTTCGTTTTTCTTTGTCTTGTATGCTTCTTCCGAAAGATTTTCCCAGAATTTCCATGCGTCATGGGAACAGCCCCACAGCACTTGGACGATTTGCTTTCCCGGTGGCGCGAACGATGGTTCGTATGCATAGCACTTGAGCGTGAGACGGTCGTTGAGCCAGCTCTCCGTTTTGAGTTCCGGTACGTCGATCATCGCCTCAATGCCGAACGGCGCCTGTGGACTGTCGACGAGCCATGCGGCTTGGAACATGCCGTAGATAACGTATTTTTTCGGATTATCGAAGTATTCCCTGATTTTCTGTGGCATGTACGAGGCATCCAGCAGATGGGAGAACGTGAAATCCGCATCGCAGGCCGGAATGATGTAGTCGGCGGGGACGAAGCTTCCGTCTGAGAGGACGATCCCCGTGGCTTTTCCGTTTTCGACGACGATCCGCGTTACCGGAGAAGCGCCATGATAGACGCCTCCGAGTTTGGCAAAACGCTCTTGCATTCGTCGCGCCGCTTTTTGTGAACCGCCGACGGGCACTCCCCCGTCTCCTCCGGCGTAGTTGCCGTACATCGTCGCGAAACTTTCCGCTTTGGATTCCTTCGGACAGAAATCGCTGATGCAGGCTTTCAGAAGAGGATGCTTGAAGCGGTCCACCAAATCCTGAGTGCTCATGCCTTTATATCGTTTCATCAGGGAGAACATGGAACGGGAAGCAAGGAGCAACTTCGTTCCGTTAATGGCACCGAGCATCTCACCGGGAAGTCCCGCGGGAATACAGATATCCATTCCAAGTCGGGACGCATCCATCAAAGCATCGATCTCTCCGCTGTCCTGAGGAGAAAGTGCTTTCCATTCCTTTCTGGTTTGTTCGATGTTCGGGTAGAGAGAGACATGTTCTCCACCCATGTATGAGGTATACATGACGGGGTAGCGGTATATATCGGTTCGTTCGTCAAGGAGTCGCGTTTCTCGATACAGGTTGTTCAGTTCGGTTCCCGGTGCCGTGCCGATAAGCCAGTGGATGCAGTTGTCGATATGGCATCCTCCCCGATCCCATCCGGTGCATTCTCCGCCGGGGATGGGGTTCTTTTCGTAAAGATCGGTAGCGTAGCCGAGTTTCCGGGCATAGATCGCCGCGGAAAGTCCCGCGACGCCGGCACCGATGACGATGATGTGCTTAGGCTTTCGGTTCATGACCTATGATCTCCCCAATGATGCGTTCCATATCCCGTTTTTGGGGAATGGCGATGCCTCGTTCTCTGTCGGCGAGAACCAGGAGTGTGTCTCCGCTTTGAATGCCGAACATCTCCCGTATTTCCTTCGGGATAACGATCTGCCCTTTTTCTCCGACTTTCACCGTATTCCATGCTTTGTCCATACTATTCCCTTTTGTATTACTAAGTATACTTGTATCCTTGGTAATACTTTCTGTCAAGAAGGAAGCATCACGAACGATGCGAATCCCCCGCCTCCACGTGTGGTTGACAGCCAAAGCCCCAAATTGATCTTTTTGATCGTACCATTGTCGATGATCATGGCGGGGAAGTCACCGCCTTGTATCTCGTCGATGCCGATCAACGTTACCCAATGCCATTCGTCGACCAACGGTTCCTTACCGGGATCCAGCGATAGGAACGCCACAGGAACGTCATGGTCCAAGGATGCATGAAGAAAGGTATCCACCGCTTTCAACGACACCGCTCCGTTTTTCGGTACGACGTCCAGTTTCGCATTGACGGACGAGTATCCGTGACGTTTCATGTAGGTGTTCACGTCGGAAAGGAGCAGGGACGCCGAAGGAATGCCATGGTTGGTCGGGGTGACGGAACGCCATACTTCTTCCATGAATACGGAGAAGGAAACCTTCGTGAAAGGCAAGGGTAAAGTGGCTCGTCTTTGGTAGGCGATGATGTTCGAGACAGTAGTGGGGCCGCATCCGGAACACCTCTGCCAATGGGTATGGAACCATTTCTGGTTTCCGCCGATGCTCGAGGTGTGGATGATCCGTAGTGCCTCGACCTCATGGATCTGATACGGCATTCGGTAGATCATAGCTCTTTGAATATACTGAAAAACGATGAAATGGGTAAGGGAGGAAAAAAGGAAGGCCACACCCGGATCGGATATGGCCTACCTGAATCAATGTTTGCCTTGGTTTTCGATGGCCGCGGTGACGAATTCCCTGAAAGCCGGTTCGGCGCTGTTCGGACGCGATTTGAACTCGGGATGATACTGCACGCCAAGAAAGAAAGGATGTGATTCCTTTTTCAACTCAACCGCTTCGACCAGCCGTTTGTCCGGACTGGTTCCCGCGATGACGAGTCCCGCTTTGGTAAGCGCGTCGCGGTAATCGTTGTTGAATTCATAGCGATGACGGTGCCGTTCGCTGATCTCTTTTTGATGACGATATGCGGTATCCATCCATGTGCCGGGTACGATGTCGCAGGGATAAGCCCCCAAGCGCATCGTCCCGCCTTTGGGGATATCGCCTTTCTGATCCGGCATCAGGGCAATGACGGGATGCTGGCTCAGTTCGCTGAACTCACTGGAATTCGCGTCATTCCACCCCATGATATGACGGGCGAACTCGATGACAGCGATTTGCATCCCCAGACAGATGCCGAGGAACGGGATCCTGTGTTCCCTGGCGTAACGCGCCGCTTCGATCATCCCTTCGATACCCCGTTCCCCGAATCCACCGGGAACAAGGATGCCGTCCGCTTCATGGAGGAGTTGGTCGGCGGATTTCTCGTTCACCGCCTCCGCTTCGATCCACTCGATCTCCATCTGGCTTCCGTTTTCCCATGCGGCGTGTTTCAGCGCTTCGTTGACGGACAGGTAGGCGTCATGGAGTTGCGTGTATTTGCCCACCAGAGCGATTTTCACATGACCTTTCGCCTCTTCTGCGCGTATGCACATCGCCTTCCAGCCCGAAAGGTCGATCGGCTTGGTCGTCAGGTTGAGCGCCCTGCAGGCCACATCGTCAAATCCTTGGTCGTGAAGCATGAGCGGAACCTCATACAAAATCGGGACATTCCGGTTTTCGATCACGCAATCCTTCTTTACGTTGCAGAACAAAGCGATTTTGTCCTTGATGCTCTGTTCGATCGGCTCGTCGCTTCTGGTGACGATGATATCCGGGAAAATGCCGCTTGCCATCAACTCATGTACCGAATGCTGGGTCGGTTTGCTCTTGTGTTCCCCTGAACTTTTCAAGTACGGGACGAGGGTCACATGGATGAACAGACAATTTCCCGATCCGAGTTCATGGCCGATCTGCCGGGCGGCCTCGAGGAATGGCTGGCTTTCGATGTCTCCAGTTGTTCCGCCGATTTCGGTGATGACCACGTCCGCCCCGGTTTTTTTGTCCAAGGAATAGATGAACTCCTTGATGGCATTGGTCACATGCGGGATGATCTGGACGGTGGAACCGAGATACTCGCCGTTCCTTTCCTTGCTCAGGACGTTCCAGTAGACTCGCCCGCTGGTCATGTTCGAATATTTATTGAGGTTCTCGTCAATGAACCGTTCGTAATGGCCCAAATCGAGGTCAGTCTCCGCCCCGTCATCGGTAACGAAGACCTCCCCGTGCTGGTACGGACTCATCGTTCCCGGATCGACGTTCATGTACGGATCCAGTTTTTGCGCTGCGACTTTCAAACCCCGGCATTTGAGCAGTCTTCCCAGTGATGCCGCGGTGATGCCTTTTCCCAATCCGGAAACCACGCCACCGGTCACGAATATGTGTTTTGTCATACGACACTCTCCTTCTAGCGATACGTCTTGAGGATGCAGGAGGCGATATCATACCGGCTTCGCCGCATGTCCATCGCTTGTTTTTCAATGTACCGGTGGGCCTGCTCCTCGTTCATTCCCAAGGTACGGATCAACGTCCATTTGGCCTGATCGACCACTTTGATCTCATCAATTTTTTTCTGGAGCTTCTCATTCTCGTTCTGCATGCCGACAAGCCGTCTGCGGAGAGACTTTGCCAGTCCGAGCGTCTGGAAGAACACTTCGCGGATGATCGGCTTCTGGACGACCAGTACGCCGAAGTTCTCCATTTGGCTTTGGATATCGGAGAAGAACTCATTGCGGACAAGCAGAATCACCGGGCTGAGGGTTTCCTCGATGATCATCTTGGAGAGATCCAATCCGTCTTCGTCGGAAAGAGGCGTATTGATGATGACCAGATCGTATTCGTAATCCAGAACCTGTCGTCTTGCTTCGCTGGCGCTTTCCTTTGAGGTGACGGCAATCGCCCCTTCCAATTGGTGGATGAGGCTGGTGAGGGCGGCGGTGCTTTTTTCTGTCGCGCTTACCACAAGTGCCGTACTCATTGTTGACCCTTCCTACGTAGTGAGAAAATACGGAAGGCGGCTTGCCGCTTCCTTGTCGTCAGATTTGCCGTATTGTTGCCAGTCGGCCCGTTTCGCTTCCAGGAAACAGGAAAGGAGACGGGGAGGAAGACACGAGGCGACGAACGCGCTTTTTCCCGCTGCGTCGATCGCTTCGCCAAGCGTGGACGGCAGTTTCTTGTCGCTGTGGCTTTGTTCCGGCGGCGGTGTCATCTTCGCCTTGATTCCATCCGAGGCGGCCCGCACCAGAAGCGTGAAACAGAGATAAGGGTTGCAGGAAGGATCGGGGGAACGGACTTCCAGTCTGCGGTATCGCCCGTTTGCTTGGGGAATACGCACCAAAAGGCTTCTGTTGGCGTGGCCCCAACCGATATGCTGGGGAGCCTCGAAGGAACCGAGACGCTCATAGCTGTTGATGAGCGGATTGGTGAACGCCATCATCTCTCCGATATGATCAAGGATGCCTGCGATCATGTATGATTGCAACTCTTCGTTCCGTTCGGCAAGAGAGATATTCACGTGAAGTCCCGATCCGCTTTCGCCGACCAACGGCTTTGGAAGGAACGAAGCGAACAGGCCGGCACGTTCGGAGAGCGTCCTGACGACGTTCTTGAACGTTACCATGTTATCCGCCGCTTCCAACGGCGTACCGTACTTGAAGTCGACCTCATTCTGCCCTGGACCGCTTTCGTGGTGGCTTCGTTCCGTATAAAAGCCCATCTGTTCCAACGTCAGGCAAATCTCCCTGCGAATGTTTTCCCCTTTATCGAACGGGGCGGCATCAAAATATGTGCCTCGGTCGAGCGGTTCGTGGGTGGGTGTCCCGTTCTCATCTCGCTTGAACAGATAGAATTCGCATTCAGGACCGATCGTCATAGGATATCCGTCCAATGCCGCTTGGTCGGCGGTCTCCTTCAGAAGAGTTCTGGCGTCTCCTTCAAAAGACGAACCGTCGGGACGACGGATGGCGCAGTACAGGCGGACAACCCTTCCCTGGCTTGGACGCCAGGGGAGAACGGACAGCGTGGAGGCATCGGGAAAGAGGAACAAGTCGGATTCATCGATATTGAGGAATCCCTTGATGGCGGAGGCGTCGAAGCTGATGCCGCTGTTGAACGCCCGCTCCAATTCTTTGCTGGAAATGTTGATGTTCCTGAGATCTCCGAAAATATCGCAGAAAGAGAGTTTTACAAAGCGCACATCCTGTTCCTTGACGAACTGCATCACTTCTTCCTGGGTATGGTTCATGTTTCCTCCTACGCGTAGGTATACAGTTGTTTGTATGGAGTACTCGAGTTAGGACTCAATACAAAATAATGGTGGGACAAAACTTCCTCCTTGTCCAGAGAAAACTTCTTGCAGAACGGTCCGATGTATTCGCCGACCAAGGCTTTGTCCTCGTCCGTGGCGTCCCTCGCCACGACCTGGGCAGGAAGATCGATAGGTACTGTATCGCATCTCAGGTAAATGTGTCCACCATGCATGCCCGTTCCGCAAAAATAACCTACCGGGGGACGTCCCCCTTGATGGAGACCCAACACGATGATCGTTCCTCCCGCCTGATATTCTCCGAGAAAACTCCCGACTCTCTCCCCGATGACGATCAAAGGCTGTTTTTCTTGGTACGCCTTCATATGTATGCCGGCTCGGTACCCCGCGGAGCCGAGAATATAGATTGCGCCTCCGCGCATCGCATATCCCACGGCATCCCCACAGTCCCCTTTGATGAAGATTTTCCCATCGTTCATCGTGTCTCCGGTGGCATCCTGAGCGTTGTTGTTGACGACGATCGTCGAGCCGTCGAGGACAGCGCCGAGCGCGTTGCCCGG
>JBAXYP010000102.1:0-6255 GCA_041670725.1 Sphaerochaetaceae bacterium | reverse complement strand
CATGTGGTTGATTCCCGCGATGGTCTCCACCCGTCCCTCCATCTTGTCTTCCATACCCAGTTCTTTCAGCAATGTTTCCGAACACACCTGCACGCTGTGACAAAGACCGACGGTGCGTACGCCCGTGTATCGCTCCATGTATCCGGAAAGGATTGCCATCGGGTTGGTATAGTTGAGAAGAAGCGCGTCGGGACAGGCCTCCTCGATATCCTTTGCGAATTCCTCCATGACGGGGATCGTGCGGAGTCCACGCATAATCCCTCCAATGCCCAAAGTGTCGGCGATGGTCTGGCGCAGTCCGTATTTCTTGGGAATCTCGAAATCCAGAATGGTACCGGGATCGTACCCTTCGACCTGAATGGCGTTCACTACGAAACGAGCCCCTTTCAATGCGGCTTTTCTGTTTTCTGTTCCCAGATATGAGGAAATCTTTGCCTTTCCTTTGTTGATGTTCTTGTTTAGCGCCTCAAGGATGATTTGTGATTCCTTGAGTCTGGTCGCATCGATATCGTACAACGCTATCTCAGCTTCCTGCAAAGCGGGGGTACACATACAGTCACCCAGCACGTTTCTTGCGAATACCGTACTTCCCGCACCCATGAATGCAATTTTCATATCATGCTCCTTCTGTTTTTTTTCAAGGCAGTCGTGGGACTGTCGAAAAACTTCATCCGAACTCGATCGTCCCTTAGAATTTGACACCGGAGGTCGCTATTCCCTCGACGAACTGTTTTTGGAAAACAAGATACAGGATGATCATCGGGACGCAGGCGATCAAAGACGCCGCCATCAGTTCCGGATAATGGGATGTGTACTGGCCCTGCATTTTCGCCAACGCAGAGGCGAGTACCAGGGAATTCTTATCCGTGTTGACGATCATCGGCCACATCAATTCCTTGTATGCGAACACCGCCGTGAAAATACTCAATGCTATGGTGCAGGATTTCGTCAAAGGCGCCATGACCAATACGAACGTCTTGCCGATGCTCAATCCGTCCAATCTCGCCGCTTCCTCAAGATCCTTCGGCAATACTTTGTACGCCTGTCGCATCAGAAACGTGCCGAAGGCCGATACAAGACCGGGGAACACCAATGCGAAGGTGGTGTTCGGTAACCTCAGTTTGCTGATCATCTGGTATTGTGGGATGATGAAGATCTGCGAAGGAATCATCATCTGGAACAGGACGAGGGAGAAAGCGAAACCAGCGCCTCTGAACTTCAACCTTCCGAACGCATATCCCGCCATGGAAGATGTGACCACCGCGCATACGATGCGAAAGAAGATCATCAGGATCGTATTTTTGTAGAGAAGAAGAAAATTCATGTTGTTCAGCACGTTGGTGTACGCATCCGCATTCCATCTTTGGGGAAAGACAACGAATGGGTCCACCTGCGTTGATTCCGCGATGGTCTTAAAGGATGTAAGGAACATCCACAGAAAGGGGACAAGCATCGTAAGGGACAGAACAATGAGGATGATATGGATGATGGCCGAATTTATTCTATTGTGTTTCGTCATGATCTCCCCCTTAGTTGTAATGCACCCATTTCTTTTGGGCGAAAACTTGGATTACGGTAATCACCATGATGAGCAGAAGCAACAGCACGACAATGGTCGAGCCATATCCGAAGTCTTTCTGTACGAATGAATATTGGTAGAAGAGATAGACGAGGGACTGTGTTTTGCTCAATGCGGGGTTCGAACGATCCATGATCATGTAGATGAGATCGAATACCTGCATTGCCGCGATGATGCGGGTGACCAGCACGAAGAAGATCGTGGGAGAGATCATCGGGACGGTGATATAGTGAAACTTTTGGAAACCGTTCGTCCCATCGATCGAAGCCGCTTCATAGTATTCCTTGGGAACTTCCTGAAGCCCCGCAAGAAAAAGAATCATGTTGTATCCGATATCCGACCAAATGCCGATGATGGCGATCGAATAGACCGCAATTGCTGGATCTGAGATCCAATGGGTGGAAATGTGGAACATGTTGTTGATAAGTCCAAACTGGGAGTTGAACAACCATCTCCAGACCATGGCGATGGCGGCGGGCGCCGCGACCATGGGCAGGAAGAAGATCGTGCGGTACACCGATTTGCCCACCATATTCCGATTAAGCAAAACGGCAAGCACAAGAGCGATGATGACGGAAAATGGGACTTCTACGACCATATATTTAAACGTATTCAACGTGGCTTGCCAGACCTCAGGATCTGAAAAAAGTTTCGCATAGTTGGCGGTACCGATGAAAATGTTTCCTCTCCCGAAATCTCCCGTTTTACAGAAACTTTGATATACCGTTTTGATCATCGGGTAGATATTCAGGATGATCAGTCCCACCATCGTGGGAAGAATCAAAACCCAGCCCCAGAAAAACACGTTCCTTTCCGTGGTATGCCGTAGATCCTGTCGTTTCATTCTTCACCGCCTTTGTTTGTGAAACCCACGCATGGGCGAATGACGCCCATGCGCGAAGTCAGATTATTCCTCGGCAAGGATTGCATTCATCTGTTTTGCAGCCTCCTTGCAAGCCTCCTCCATTGTCATTTCTTTGGTCCACGCCTTAAGCATGCAATCGTTGATCGCGTTTTCCCATTTGACTGTGTTCTTGGAATACGGACGGATCACCATATCTTTCTGCATGTCGAGGTACGCCTGAAGATTGAACTGCGGTACGCTGTTCTTCCATGCATCGGAAGTTCCGGTGTAGGCGGACATCGTAATGCCCAATTGCGCCTGTTTGAGTTGCGCTTCCTTTGAACCGAAATACTCAACGAGTTTCCATGCGTCATCAGGGCGGGACGTTTTCGCGGAAACGGCCCAGCCGAGTCCGTTGTAGATGGAAGCGCTGCGGCCGGTCTTTGCGTTCTTCGGAAGCGGTGCGACATCGCAATTGGCGAGCGTATATTCGTTGTCGCGGAACGCGGCGAGCATCCATGAACCTTGGGTTGTCATTGCGATTTTCCCGGATCCCAGAAGAACGTCTTCTCCTGTTTCGGTCATCACTTGTGGGGATGGCATCAGGTTTTCATTGATCAGTTTTCCCATGAATCCCATTGCCTCGATTGTTTTTGGATCGTCCATGCCCGATTTCTTTTTATCACGGGAAATGACGTATCCGTTGCCATCGTAGATCAGATTGTACCATCCATCTTGATTGCCCGTATTCTTTTTTGCAAAACCGTAAACGCTTCCATCTGCCTTTGTGAGCTTTTTCGCCGCGTTATACAGATCGTCCCATGTCCAGTCGGCGTTCGGATACGCGACCCCCGCCTCGTCAAACAGTTTTTTGTTGTACCATAAGGCTATGGTGTCGATATCCTTCGGAACGGCGTAATACTTGCCGTTGTACGTGTACAGTCCGAGAATATCCGCAGGATAGTCGTCGGGATTGACTTCCTTGCTTGTTTTGATCCGTTGCGTAAGGTCAAGCAGCAAGTTGTTTGACATGTATCGCTGCGACTCGTTCGAATGCATCCAGAAAACATCCGGCAATGCACCGCCTTCTGCTCCGGCCGACAATAACGTCCAGTAGTTGTCCCAGTTCACCACTTGAATTTCCGCTGTGATGCCTGTCTTTGCGGTGAAATCGTCGATCAATTTTCTGATTCCCGGTTCCTGATTGGAATCCCAGATCATTACGGACAACGGCTTTTCGGGAGCTTTGCTTTCCGTTGCGGTTGTTCCCTTTTCTGCGGTACCATTGGCAAACACAACAGTCATAGCCAACAGTGATACACACAACAGAGACATTACCTTTTTCCTGTTCATAATTGAACCCTCCTCTTTTTTTCGTTAGGCAATTCGATGCATACTGCAAGAGAATTTACCCATAAAATCACATTTTAATAATATATATAATACACATATATCGATATATCATTGATGTATATACACGTATATCCTATCTATCATCTTATATCCGTTTGATAACGGCACAATGGAAATATGTTACCAGAATATGGAAAAATGTAATGAAAACGAAAGAAAACGGCATAGGAGACAAAACCGCGTTTTGCATTCCGTGAAGCAAAAGAAAAACACCGGCGAAGTCGAATCGCCGGTGTTGCGTCAGCCAAGAAAATAATGCGTTACGTATCCAGAATGATCAACGCCATGAACACCAGGTCCTGGGTGCCTTCGTTGCGTATGGCGTGGGTGGCGCCTCCTCCGGTGATGACGAGGTCTCCTGCCTTTACGTGTTTTTCGCCGTCCGCTTCGGTGACGATGCCTTCTCCCTGAAGGATCCAGTAGTATTCTGTTTCGCCGATATGCTGGTGCTTCCCGATCGACGCCCCGGGTACGAGGGTGAGTTTGCCGAACATCCTGCAGTGTGCGACGGTTCCGTTGTCCATGATGTTTTCGAGAGTGACCTGCTTGGCTCCGCCACGCATGTGTTCCCGCACTTCCGTTTTCATTTCCTCATGCCGTTTGATCATTTCCGTGTACCTTCTTCGGCAACAGCATAGCATGAACGGGGACTTTTTTCTCGCAAGAACCGCTTTTGTCTTTTGTACAGGGATATGGTAAACTGCGGAAAAATTTTCTATGATATCCACGTATGTGGTGAGGTGTAACATGAATAAGATCGTAGAGAAAGAGAAGCTTTCTCCTGAAGTGTTCCGTATGGTGTTTTCCGCTCCGGAGATCGCTCGGGCGCGAAAGGCCGGCCAATTCGTCATTCTTCAGTTGGGAGGGGACTACAACGAGCGGTTTCCTCTGACCATCGCCGATGCGTCCGCAAAGGAAGGGACGGTGACCATTATTTTCCAGACCGTCGGAGAAAGCACCCACAAACTCGCCCATTTGAACGTCGGTGACTCCATCGCCAATGTCCTTGGGCCTCTCGGCAGACCGTCCGATACCCGGAAGGTGGGGAAAGTGGTCTGCGTCGGAGGAGGCGTAGGCATCGCCGCCTTGTATCCCGTTGTCCAAGAGATGAAGCAGAACGGCAATGAAGTGAAGGTCATCATAGGGGCGAGGACCAAGTCTCTTCTGATCTACGAGAATGAAATGCGTTCCATCGCCGACGAGTTGATCATCGTCACCGATGATGGTTCCTATGGGAGGAAGGCTTTGGTCACCGAACCGCTGAAGGAACTGTGCGAGGCGTGGAAGCCGGATGAGGCGTTCGTCGTCGGACCTCCGGTGATGATGAAGTTCTGCGCCCTGACCACACAACCGTATAACGTGAAGACTTATGTGTCCCTGAACACCATCATGGTGGACGGGACGGGTATGTGCGGCAGTTGCCGCGTCACCTATGACGGGCAGACGAAGTTCGTCTGTGTCGATGGTCCTGATTTCGATGCCCACAAGGTGGACTGGAACAACATGCTCGCCCGGCTCGGGACGTTCAAACCCGAGGAGACGGAGAAGCATCATAAATGCCATCTGGGTCTCGGAATTCCCGAAGGGGAGGCGTGAGATGTACAAGGATCCCGAAGAATTGGAAGAGAAGGCGAAGCGCATCGTAACGCAGTATGCCCTTCGCGAGCCGACGGCAAAGGAAAAAGGCGTGATCCCCGTTATGGAGATGCCAAGTCAGAAGCCGGAGGAACGCATTCGCAACATGAACGAAGTCGCCTTGGGCTACACGGAGGATGAGGCGAGGGCCGAGGCGCTTCGTTGTCTGCAGTGCAAGGGAAAACCTTGCGTCAAAGGATGTCCCGTGGGCATTGACATTCCGGCGTTCATCGAAAAGGTCGCCGAAGGTGATTACGTCGGTGCGAACGACGTCATCACGAAAAGTTCCCTGTTGCCCGCCATCTGCGGTCGTGTCTGCCCGCAGGAGAACCAGTGCCAGAAGACCTGCACGATGGGAAAACTTCACGGCGATGTCGATCAGGCGGTCGCCATCGGCAGGATCGAGCGGTTCGTCGCCGACTGGTGCCGCGAGCACGGGAAGGAATCGCTTCCCGTTCTGGCTCCTGAGACGGGAAAGAACGTGGCCGTCATCGGTACGGGACCCGCCTCGATTGCATGTGCGGCCGACCTGAGAAGGGAAGGGCACACGGTGGTGATGTTCGAGGCGCTCCATAAGGCTGGCGGCGTACTCGTCTACGGCATCCCCGAATTCAGGCTTCCCAAAACGATCGTCGCCCACGAGATCGACAAGCTTTCCCGGATGGGGGTGGATATTCGTTTGGACTATTTGGTCGGCAGGACGAGGACGCTGAAACAACTCTTCGACGAGGACAAGTTCGATGCGGTGTTCATCGGTAGCGGCGCCGGTCTCCCAAAATTCATG